>JAYVJH010000205.1:0-5048 GCA_043769455.1 Runella sp.
GAGGGTGCAGCCACTTGGAACTCGTTTACTGTCGATTATTTTCGTAAAATATTGATGGACGGAGAAGCCGTTTTGATGGAAAACCCAAAAGAGATTGGCAATAATCTAACTCAAATTGAAGACCGCATCGAAACTTTGTATCAAGGCAAAGCCACTGGGCCGCTTTTGGGTGGTAATCTGACTGTGTTGAGCCATTTGATGGGTACTCGGTTTTTGCCTAACTGGAAGGGTAGTCTGCTGTTTTTGGAAGATGTCCACGAAAATATTTATAGTATAGACCGTATGATGACCCAACTCAAGCTGGCGGGGGTTTTTGATGATATGAATGGCTTTGTTTTTGGTAAATGTACCAAATGCTCCCCAGGCGAGGGCTACGGCTCGCTCACATTCGACAACCTGTTTGATGACCACATTAAGCCCACCCAAAAACCAGCTTATGCAGGTGCAATGATTGGGCATATTTCCCATAAATTTACTGTTCCGTTGGGTATAATGGCCGAACTTGATGCCAATAGTGGTACTATAAAATTGCTTGAATCGGCTGTTTTATGAGTATAGTCTTATATTTTTGAATCTTACCCAAATTATGAAAAAAACCTTAATTGCTTTCTATTTTGTATTATTTATTTCAACAAATACCTTTTCACAACGTGATAGCCAAGCCCCACGCTCAAAGGTTGAAGATGCACAACTGATGCCGCTCTTTGGTACTACGATTTGTACGGTGTCGTTAGAAGAAACTCGACTGTTTTATGAAAAAGGATTTGGATTGACAATCACAGGGCCAGTTAAACAAGATGCCAAAACCAAAGCTCTTGAACGAAAACTGTATGATATTGCCACTGATATTGATTGGGATTTGTACCTGATGCAACGCCCCAACACGCCATCGCTCAAAGTACGGCTGATGGTACTAAACAAACCCACGCCAACGATTCATAAAAGCTGGAATACGCTGGAGCTGGGAGTACTGTCAATGGGGTTTCCAAATACAATACAGCCAAAGGTAGATTCGACCATGCGGCGACTTGGCTTTGGGGCTTGGGCTGCCATGAATACATATAGCGTTGAGGCGTTGGACAAATCTAAATATACAGTATATGAAACAATTTTCAATGGCCCTGATTTTGTCAAAGGAGTAGGTATAACTCGTGGCGATGGCATGGCTCAACTCAGCCCTATTGATTCTACCACAGGCTACGGCGGGCCGGCGTATTCGGCCCAAGTGATTGACAATTCTGATGCAGTTATTGATTTTTATGCCAATACCCTCGGCTACGAAGTACGCTCTGACCGAATCTGGGAAACTTCGGGGGCATTGGGTGTGCCTGCTGGAACAAAATACCGATTTATGACACTATACTCAAAAGGCAGTCGTTGGGGGCATTTGTTGTTTGTAGAATTTCTGAATCAGAAAGCGTTTGAAGTGGGCGTACCAAAGAAAATACCCAATCGTGGCTTGGGTTGCTGGACGTTCCCATGTCGAAATTTGAACAAAGTCTATGCCGATGCCAAAGCAAAGCAATACAAAATCGTACAACCTCCCATCGAAATAAATTCGCCGTATTATGGCAAACGCAAAGCCATGACAATGCTCGCACCTAACGGTTTTTTGGTAGAAATTTTTGAGGAATAATAAAATGTGTAAATATCTAAATCACAGCTTTCTTATAAAAACTTACGTTGTTTAGCCCAGTAGATGCGAATACTTAATAGAGATAAATCTGGGGATAATTCAAAATCCTCAAATAAATAAATTGCCACTGGCCTCAGCCAGTGGAATAAAAAACAGCAGTTAATATTTAAAAATTTTCTGTGCCTGCGACCTACGCTCATTCAACAGCCTGACAATATACTGACCAGCAGGCAATTCTGATACATCGACCGATTTATTATTAGTATTTCTAATTTCTAAAAGTACGTTGCCATTCATGCCCATTACCGTAACTTGCTTCACGCCGTTGCCTTTCCAAGTCAATAGTCCGTTAGTTGGGTTGGGGTAAACTGCCCAATCGTCAATCGTTGTGGGGTCGGTGGCGAGTATATTTTTGTCTAATGGGCGTAGGTTTGGCGGTAGTTCTTTGCTACCAACCACAACTCGCAGCATTGGCACGCCCTCAAAAACCGATGCCAGTGTAGAGGTAGTGTCTTTTTTTGTATCGCTGTATGCTACCCACTCTCGGGCTGTGTTGGTATATATTTTATTTTCTAATTTATAATTTTTGTCAAGACCAACCCCAATATAGTCTTGGCTAATCTGCAACCAACCTACATAAATAGTGTTACGAACAGGAACGCCGTAGTCGAACTCAAAATTAGTAAAATCGTTTCGAGTAGCTGGATATTTGACTTTGAATGACTGTTGAGCGATGATATTTCCAGGCTTGCCGTTGTCGTCGTCCCAAACCAAGATAGTAAAAGGCTGGCCTTCGATATTGGTCAAAATTGGGGTAATGTTGAGTTGAACGGCCACAATGGTATCGGGCTGGTTGAGGTCAAAGCGCACGGCTGTTCGGCCAAAGGCTTTGTTCATATAAACCGAATATTCTGCTGTTCCGTCGTCGTAGGCATAATAATTACTCAACACATTCTCGCCCGAAATACTGTCATTTTGTTTTAGATTCACGCCTGGTATAGAAATCCTGGGGTCTGTACCGTCTGATGTATTGAGTTGTATTTTAGACGTAATGACCATCAATTTGGCCTTCTGGTCGGTCAGTGGTTTTGCTTTTATTCCTCTGTTTTGATTGCCCAATGGAAAAATAACTGACGACGTAACCAATTCATTCTGAAACAACTGCCCACTTATTTTGTCTTTTATTGTTACGGCATGGCTTGTAAAATTGCCCGACACAAAATCAAGATTAAAGATATTGGTCATCACCGAGTCGGCTGTTTCGGCGGTAGGTTTGGCAAAATATTGTTTGATGGGCATGGCCGAATAGCGTCTCAAAAACGATGTTACTGGTAGCCGACAAGCTACGTCTTGAACCCGCCTTGTTGGAAATCGTTTTTTGTCCAAATAGACATAGTCCAAATACCAAGTGTCGAATCGGCCTGAGATACGGCCTGATGCCAAAAACCGAAACTGAAAACCAGAGTGCAAAAAAGCCCTGTCTTCGATGGCAATAAAATGATTAGTAAACTTGTCGGGGTAGGTTCGAGTTGTGTCTTTGCCTGTTATTTTTATGACAGCCCCTCCTCCACTACTCCAAACGGTTCGCCATTTGCCCGATAAGTCCAAAAACTGTAATTTGAGTGTATCTGTTGGGTCAGGTTTTTCGCCCAAACCTTTGGCACGCCAATAAAAACTCAAAAAAACTGAATCTCGTACAGGCACTAAACCCGACATATCTATTGGTTGCGAAGTGAGTGAATCGGCCGGCCCTTCGGCTTTGGGAGAGCTAAAATTATACGGATTTCCTTGGGCATCTACTCCATCAAAGGCTATGACATTGGTTGTCGGGTGGTCTGTCGTTAGGGTATTGCTCACAAACACTCCCCCACCCTTTTGCCAGAGCGATAAGTCGGGTGGGCCGTCGGTCTTGGTATTTGAAAAATCGTCAAAAAAAGGTAATTTAACTATCGTGGCACTGGTACGGGCATTAGTAACTTGGCTTTGAGACAACCAACGGCCCGATAACGGACTAACCACCAACTGAGCATGAGCGCAATGAGAGGCGAGCAGCATAAAAAACACTGCTTGATGTACGATGTATAATGTATGATGTGTTTTTTTTAAGAGTTTAATCTTTGAATACCATCTTAAAATTTTTACTAATAGTTTTTTCATATTTCATACATCAAATATCATACATCTTTTTTACTGCGGCTCAGGTACTTGTGCTTTGGGGTCTGGGCCTGCTATTTTAATATCTATGGTTTCGCCTACTCTAATTTTATTGCCCACTTCGGGGTTTTGAAATATCACAGTACCTGGTGCCTCTGTGGCATCTTCAATATACATTTTAAACCATTTGAGGTTAGAGCCTTTCAAGATAAACTCTGCTTCTTCTATTGTTTTATTCATAACGTCTGGAACGTCCATTTCAGTATCGCCAATACCATTTGCTACCTCCAAATCTATTTTTGAACCTGCCGGAATAGCCTGCCCAGCCTGTATTTCTTGGCCGTTAAAAAGCTGCCTGCGGACGGTAAACTGCGCCATGTCATTGACGTAAATGATTTTACCAAATTGCAACCCCACTCGTTTGAGTTCCAATTGCGCCGAGCGGTAGGTTCTATCCACAAGTTGTGGCATTTTGATGTTAGGGGCTTTTTCGGAAGTAATATAAATATAGATTTTGCGGCCTTCCTTCACAACCATTCCCGCCTTTGGATATTGCCTCACGACAGTGAGCGGTTTGGCACCAATCACAAACGTACAATCGCTGATTTCATAGCGTAAGTTACGTTCATTCAAATAGTCTTCGAGTTTATCCATATCCATTCCATTGAGTTCTGGCACGGTAATACTCTGGCCATGGTTAGTCGAAAAAGGCAAGTAAACAAAGAAAAAACCCAGAAACAACGATGCCATCAAGGCAATTACCAAGGCGATATGGGTAAATAAATCAGAACGAGAATTGGTACTTATTTTCATAGAAAAACATTGATTGACAACTGAGTAGATTGGTCTTTTGGTGGTATTGACTACAAATAAAATCTAAAATTATGAAATTACCCATATCCAACTCAACAAAACACAATTAACCGATTAAATTTATATGACACCGCTGGTGTAAAAGACTGAAATGATGATAAAATAAGTAGCCAATTTTACAAATAACACAGTGTATTTATAACAAAAATTATACCATGAAATTTTTACGTCAAACTTTTGAAAGTCTGCGTTTTGCTTGGCAAGCCCTCCGCTCAAATCTATTACGCACTATGCTATCGTTGCTGGGTGTTACAGTTGGTATTTTTGCTATCATTGGTGTTTTCACAATCGTCGATTCGCTCGAACGGAATATCAAACAAAGTTTGGACGAAATCGGCGACCGAGTAGTTTATGTACAAAAATGGCCGTGGATTTTTGACGGTGA
>JAYVJH010000206.1:0-3762 GCA_043769455.1 Runella sp.
TAGGCTGTAGCTTGACTAACTTTGATTGTTTTGCCATTCAAATCTATAATAACTATATCTACTTCGAGGTCGTTGTTGTTTTTGAACTGGTTTAACTGAAAGGTAACTGACTCAGAAAATGGATTGGGGAAAGCCGTTATGCTCTCAATAATTTTATTTTGTTCAGCAACTCTAAATCCCAACGACGATTCTGATGAATTATTGTAGCTATCCCAAACTTTTAGTTTGAGTACATAGCTACCTGCTTTTAGCTTATCAAAAGTGTAGTTAATTGTACCATTTTGATAGTCGTTGGTAGTAGCCGAAAAGTAGTCATTGACAGTTATTGATAGGGTGTCGTTTAGTGTCAAAACCATATCGTTGCCTATACCGCCACGAGATATATTGAGGCCGTTGTCATCGTTCAAGTTGGCAATCAAAACTGGGTTTTCACCAACTTCCTGACCATCTGTAAATGTTTTATCGTTGAGGTACATTGTTATCAGTGGCGGTTTGTTGTCGTTAGCGAGTAGGTCTGTGCCTCCCACTATGATTGAACCTCCACCAGAAGCGTCAAACAAACTGTCTGATCTCATTGCGTAGGTTTCAACTCGGCCTTTGCCAATTCGGTAATCTATATTTTTGGGAACAACAAATTGAACGCTGAATTTACCATTTTCAATAATTGCTTTACCCTCAAATAGTTTGCTATTAAACTGGCTATATGGCATCGGTGTACTTTCATTGCCTTTGGTCAGTAGCTGGTTTTCTTTGTCATAAACTATGACATTGGCCGTACCATTAAAATCAGATACGATTTGGTTATTTGCTCTCACTTCGCCATTTATTTGGGTTAATTTTCCTGCTTTGAGTGTGTCAGTTTGCGATACAATAACTTGATAGTTAGGGTAATTGAGCCGTAGCGAAGGGTCGCCCATGAGCATAAAGTTTCGGTTTAGTACACCACTTATACTGTTGTTTTTGGTAATTCTAAATACGTCCCCCAGTCGTGGCATGAGGCCATTGATAGGCTTAAAAACAGTTTGATAAAATGCCTGATTCAATAAAAAATTGGTATTGGCAAACACAGGGCGAGTTGTAGTAAGTAGAGCTATTGCTCCACCTCGTGGGCTTAGTACTGCCAGCTCTGCCCCCGACACTACGCTGGGGTCGTCGCAGCGACCAAACTCACAAGTGGCCGTAACCAAGAGCGGCATATTGTCTATATTTCGCCAGTTAATTATATCACCAATACTCAAAACCTGTTCTTCGGCCCAACCCGAAAGGCCACCGTGGCCTGTGTAGTTCATTATCAAAACCCCGTCAGTCGTAGCTCGGCTAATGGCTTTGTTTACGTCTGGCGCACGCTGGCCCGAGGCGTTGCTGTTTTGTGGAAAGGCATCTACGAACAGTTTTTTTATGTTGATTTGTGGGGCATTTTGGGTAATTAGTTTTGACAAATCTTCGACATCTTGCTGGTGAATATTACCATCGCCATCGTCTGCCACAAAAGCCACTCGCTGCCGCCAAGCACCTTTTGTGTTTTTTGATGTATATTTTATTAGTTTATCGACCACAATAGTAGCCTCGCTGACTGACTTTACAGGCAGGCGACCAACGCCAATGTCAAGCGACTGGCTACTCGAATAGTCTTCGAGCCAATCGCCATCGGTGAGTTTCAAAAATCCAAAATAATCGTCAGATGAAAAACTATACACAGGGCTGGCCGACTCTCGACTTTCGTAAGTTGGCACAAAATTGACTCGTTGGCTTGGGTTTTGGTTTTGGCCGTTGTTTTTATAATCAAAAGTCGCATCGCCCATTAGCAGTAGGTATTTGAGGCGGTTGGGCTGGCGGTCGTTGAGGTGTTTGACATAGTCTCTGATGGCGGTTGGGTCTGGCTGTCCAGACGAAAACTCGTTAAAAATTTGTTGTGTCGTAACAATCTGTGAAGTTAGTCCGTCATTATTTTGTCTAAAATCGGCCAATCGCTGCGCTTGTTTTTGCCAAGCGGCAGTCGTAACGATAAGCAACTGCGGTGTGGGTCGTGAGCGAATGTTTTGATTGGTGATTTTTACAACTGAAACGGGTTTTTGAATTTGAGTTTCGGTAAAAGCAATAAATTTTTTGAGCAATTTACTGGCCGATCCAAAAGTCGCTTCGTTGGCATTGAGTCTGTAAACCTGATTATTGATTTGGGTGGGTTTTGTGATGTCCCAAATTACTAAATTACTATTTGATTGACCCAAAATATAACGAACTGAATCTTGTTTTGTACTACTAATATTCTGAAATACAGTAGGTTGGTCATATTGGCGCAGATATCGCTGAACTTGAACGCCTACAAAATCTAAATAGCCTTCGGCAGACTGTTGGCCATTTTTGTCGAACGATATACCGACTTGAATTTTGTCGTTGGTAGCCAAACTTCCCAAATACGACTGTACTGTTCGCTGGCCTTTGTAGTCATATCTGTACGTCGAAACTGTACCCATTGACTGTGAGCCAAGGGCTTGACTATTGACCGAAAAATTAAATTTAGTAGTTACCTGCGCTGCTGCAATGGTTGCGGCTGTGAGTTTAAAGATAGAATTGGGTACAAGCCCAGCTATGTCAAAATTGACGTTTTGTTGTGGTTGTGTTCCAAAATATTCGCCCCACCACTCTCGCCCCGACTGTATTTTATTGATAAGTTCTGATTCTCTGAAAACATAATCGTCAAAATCACCGACAAGTATGCCACTATTGCCCGAGGCTTGGTTCTGTATTCTTAGTCCATTTGTAGTTCCAATTTTTAGAAAATAAAAAGTAGTGTCTGAATATAAATTGGTTTGGTGTTCGAGCAAGCCGCTGGCATTGAGTTGGGTTTGGTGCGGACTTTGGCCATAAAACCAAACGGCATCGGCATCGTCAAACCGTCCATCGGCTTCACCTCTGACCAAGATGGCGTTTTCGGTCAAATCATTAGCTCTACTGGCACTGTTTGACTGCGGCAACATCGCCCCACCATTACCAAAAATCTGAATCTTACGGGGGTCTAAATTGCTGACAATTAAATTATTGTTTCTAAAAAAATCAGTATCTAATTTATAAATACCTGTTCTGACGACTCCAATTTTAAATACCTGCCCGTCGGCTAATATTGAGTTTTGAGCGGCGGTTTTGTGAATAATTAGCAATAAAAATACCCACCAAAGCTTGCGCTGCTTTGGTAAAAGTTGATATAATCGAAAACCATTATTGTATTTCATTGTACTATATAAGAATCAATACGGGCTTTTATAACGACTAAGGCTGTAAAATGGTATTGGCCAATTCAATAGTTTTTTGAGCAGTTTGTGCAGGGTTATCTTCTAAGATTTCCACCTTGACTACTTGCTCGGGGGGGCGTTGTGAGAGGCCAAACAAATACGATTTGTCGTAATAACTTAGTGTAATGTCGGCAACTGTGGCGTAGTCTTGCTGGTCAAGTGCCTCAATGGCTGCTTGGTGGTGCTGGCCGCCGAGCCGTTTCTGGATTCGGTCGGTGGCTTCGATGAGTAATTGATGACTCACAAAAGCGTATTCTTTGACCAATCGTTCTATTCTGATTTCTTTTGGAATGTCTATAAACAGTACTTTGGCTGCTCGTATTTGTGTCCAGAGAGGTACTGGAATGTAGCACCCGCCAATTTTTCGACTTTCGTCTTCGAGCCAGAGTGGCTGGGTACGGTCGAGCTTGGCCCATTGCTGGTGTACCAAATTTTCAAATTGCTCAGAGGTTGGTGCTTTTTCTTGACCTAT
>JAYVJH010000207.1:0-1955 GCA_043769455.1 Runella sp.
TGGAAAACAATCAATGCCCACCCTTGGCACCGAGAAGGAAAACAATACAAAGAGTGGGTTTTGATTGACTATGTAGATGTAGTTGTTCATGTTTTTAAGAAAGAACGACGAGAGTTTTATGACCTCGAACAACTCTGGGGCGATGCCGTCATTACACAAGTACAAGATGTGGCTGCATAAAATTGAACATTCAAACTACCAAATGTGTTAAGTTAGGGTAAGCCAGTAACAAATACAAAAAAGCAGATCATTAACCAATGGTCAATCACTAATCGATAAACAAAAATGTCTGAAAATAAAGGAAATCCTTTGAACCCAAATAACAGAAACCCCAAGAAAGCTGGCTATCAAGGTTGGATAGTTGTGGGTCTGGTGATGGCTATTATGGCTATCGCAGTCTTTAGTAAAACCCCAGCCATCAAGCCCACATCGCCCAAAGCATTTGAAAAAATGGTCAGAGACCATGAAGTACAGAGCATTGTGATGGTCAATGACCAAATAGTAGAAGTTACCCTAACACAGGCCGCAATGAACAGCGACAAGTACAAAGCACTGTTTGCAGAAAAGCCTATTCTTGGAACATCAGGACCTCATTTTCAGTTTGAAATTACATCTTCTGACACATTCCTCAAATACTTTAATACCCTCAAACCCGATATCGATACGGTGGATTACAAGCTGGAACGCCGAGGCGAATGGACAGGCTCAATATTTTCGTGGTTGCTCATTATTGGTATGTTTGTATCAATGTACTTTTTGTTGGGCAGAATGACTGGCGGCGGTGGCCCAGGCGGACAGCTTTTTAATATTGGCCGCTCAAAAGCTACACTGTTTGATGCAGACAGTAAAGTAAAAATCACTTTTGCCGATGTAGCAGGTTTGGACGAAGCCAAAGAAGAAATCAAAGAGATTGTAGATTATCTCAAAAGCCCAGGCAAGTTTACAAACCTTGGTGCAAAAATTCCAAAAGGCGCATTGCTCATTGGCCCACCAGGAACAGGTAAGACATTGCTGGCCAAAGCCGTAGCTGGCGAGGCGGGTGTGCCGTTTTTCTCGTTGTCGGGTTCAGATTTTGTCGAAATGTTTGTAGGAGTAGGTGCCGCTCGTGTCAGAGATTTGTTCAAACAAGCCAAAGACAAAGCCCCCTGCATTATTTTTATTGACGAGATAGACGCTGTTGGTCGGTCACGTGGGCGTGGGTCTGTGCAAGGCTCTAACGACGAAAGAGAAAACACACTCAACTCACTATTGGTAGAGATGGACGGTTTCGCCACCGACTCTGGCATTATTATTTTGGCAGCTACCAACCGCCCTGATGTATTAGACTCTGCACTGTTGCGTGCTGGTCGCTTCGACCGTCAGATTTCGGTCGATAAGCCAGATGTCATAGGACGGGAGGCTATCTTCAAAGTACACCTCAAACCTATCAAAACTGGTGCAGATGTTGAACCAAAAAAATTAGCCGCCCAGACACCAGGCTTCGCAGGTGCAGAAATTGCCAATGTTTGCAACGAAGCAGCCCTAATTGCCGCTCGCCACGACCATACCGAGGTTACGATGAAAGACTTTCAAGATGCCATGGATAGGGTAATTGGTGGATTAGAAAAGAAAAACAAACTCATATCGCCAGACGAAAAGAAAATAGTGGCCTACCACGAAGCAGGCCATGCAGTAGCTGGCTGGTTTCTAGAACACGCCGACCCGTTGGTCAAAGTTACCATAGTACCTCGTGGCATTGCAGCATTGGGCTATGCTCAATATTTGCCAAAAGAACAGTTTTTGTTTAGAACCGAACAACTATTAGATGAAATGAGTATGACACTCGGGGGCCGTGCCGCCGAAGAAGTAGTGTTTGGCAAGGTTTCGACAGGCGCACTAAGCGACTTGGAGCGTGTTACCAAACTCGCTACAAGTATGGTAACAGTATATGGCTTCAATGATAAAATCGGTAATGT
>JAYVJH010000208.1:0-2088 GCA_043769455.1 Runella sp.
CCTGAGTTGCAACGAGATTCAATAAAAAATAGTAACAAAGTGGCCAATCCAGGTTGCTTTGCAACAACGATTGAGTTAGCACTACTACCACTGGCACAAATACAACTACTCTACGAGGACGTTCACGTGTCGGCCATCACAGGTTCGACAGGTGCTGGGCAGGCACTTAGCCCGAGTACTCATTTTACATGGCGCAACAACAATTTGAGTATTTATAAAGCCTTCACACACCAACACCTGACAGAAATAGGTATGACTGTCAAGTGTTTACAAGATAATTTTACACAAAAAATAAACTTTATCCCCTACCGAGGCGACTTTACGAGAGGCATCATGGCCAATGTTTATACTCAATTTGACGGCAGTATTGAAGAAGCCCAGAACCTTTACCAAAACTACTACGCCTCACACCCTTTTACGCACGTAAGCGAAGCCGACATTGACCTCAAACAAGTAGTCAATACTAATAAATGTTTGATACAACTACAAAAAAATGAAAATAACCTGCTGATAACGAGCATCATAGATAATCTCATCAAAGGGGCATCTGGGCAAGCCGTTCAAAATATGAATTTGCTTTTTGACTTGCCCGAAGATACAGGACTGAGATTGAAAGCGATGGCGTTTTAGAAAATCAGTAGGTATATTCAGTAAAATACTTTTTATATTGAACCCAAAACGAATACCAAAATGAAAAATACACTTTTGATTGCTGTACTGTTCGCTCTGTCGCTGAACACCCATGCTCAAGACCCAACCGCCGACCAAGTGCTTGACAAATACCTCACGGCTATTGGTGGAAAAGAGGCCATCATGAAAATACAAGACCTGACTATCAGCTCGACTGCCGAAACACAGCGTGGAGCAATGGAAAACGAAGTAAGGGTAAAAATGCCTAATAAATTTACGTCCGTTACCTACATGATGGGCAACGAAGTAAACCGTCAAATTTGTGATGGCAGTAAGATTTCGATGCTATCGGGCTGGGGTGGCAACCAACAAACCAATGTCATTGAGGGTGCCGATGCGACGATGATGGTATTGGGTTCTAACCCTTTTCCTGAGATGATGTACGACCAACTCAAAATCACCAAAAACGTAGTTGGTCGAGATACTGTAAATGGCAAAATAGCTTGGAAAGTAGAATTTTCTACTCCAGAAGGCAAAAAATGGTCAGAGTCTTTTGACATGGCTACTGGCCTAAAACTCAAAAAAGTGGCTGGAATGGGTGCAACAAGGCGTGTTCAAGTTGGTAGCGCACCCGCTCAACAAAGCCCAGCCACAGCACCAAGCGGCGGCCAAGGCAGACCCGAGGGCAGCGGCGGTATGCGTGGAGGCATAAATGTAGTGTATGACAACTACAAAGAAATCAAAGATGGCGGCGGTGTAAAAATGCCGTTTAGCCGTTCACAAAAAATGGGGCCAATGGATATGAAATTTGAGATACAGACAATCAAAGTCAATAAAGGGCTAAAAGACGGAGCATTTGAGGTGAAGTAGGCCGCTAAAAAGAGGGAAGCCTTCGCTTAGTGCGAAGGCTTCCCCGATAGTTTTATTCTTTCTTAAAATGCAAGGTATTGATAAGATAATCTTTTTCGGTAATACGCATCAAAATATAAACCTGAAATAAACCGCCTGTGGCTGGCTGATAAGTAGCCGTACAGTAACGTACTTTTGAAGCAGTACCCTGAAACACGTATTTAAAGTCTTTGGGTGGGTATTTTTTAAAGAACCCTTTGAGTATCAATTCGGCCTGCTCGTTGCGAACATTCCTAAACGACACCCGCTCTGAGTCGATGACGAGTTCCATGTTTTTTTCAAAATGATCGGCCAAGTCGTGGGCATCACCCATCTTAATTGAGCCTTTAATCTGCTCGGCTACTTCAATGTCTCTTGATGTCGTGGGTTCTGTAAAGCTGCTAAAAAGCACAAAAACAAGCGGTAGAATAAATTTGTATGAGTGTAATTTCATAATTGCTGGATATATAGTTGTAATACAGCTTTACTCTCTAAAATTGTGCCAACAACAACTATTTTGATACATTAGACTCTATTTTTTTTATGTATTTTTCATACAGTATTGACATA
>JAYVJH010000209.1:0-5376 GCA_043769455.1 Runella sp.
TCAATGCCGCCAACGCAGCCTTTACTTTATCGTTGTCTCTTTCGGTCTTTATTTTGTTTAATCTCGCAATCTGAGAAACTCTCACCGCCTCATTGTCAATGTCTCGTACTTCGAGGGCTTGTTCAGAATCTGGCCTATATTTATTGACACCCACTATTACGTCTTTACCGTTGTCAATCCGTGCTTGCTTGCGAGCGGCGGCTTCTTCTATTCGCATCTTGGGCAATCCCGTTTCTATGGCTTTGGTCATGCCGCCCAATTCTTCTACTTCTTCAATCAACGCCCAGGCTTTATCGCAGAGTTCTTTGGTCAAATATTCCACATAATAACTCCCACCCCAAGGGTCGATGGCTCGACAGATGTTGGTTTCGTGTTGCAAATATAACTGTGTATTTCGGGCAATTCGGGCCGAAAAGTCGGTTGGTAGTGCCATGGCTTCATCGAGTGAGTTGGTATGCAGACTTTGAGTATGGCCAAGGGCGGCGGCCATGGCTTCGATGGTCGTTCGGGCTACATTATTAAAGGGGTCTTGCTCAGTGAGGCTCCAGCCAGAAGTTTGGCAGTGAGTACGGAGTGCCAGTGATTTTGGACTTTTTGGGTTAAATTGCTTAACAATTTTAGCCCAGAGCAACCTGCCTGCCCGCATCTTGGCTATTTCCATAAAATGATTCATGCCAATACCCCAAAAAAACGATAGCCGAGGTGCAAAATCATCGATGGCCATGCCCGCCGCCAGCCCTGTTCTGATGTATTCTAAGCCATCGGCCAGCGTGTAGGCGAGTTCTAAGTGGGCAGGTGCGCCTGCCTCGTGAATGTGATAACCGCTGATGCTGATGGAGTTGAATTTGGGCATAAACTGACTCGTAAAAGCAAAAATATCGCCCACTATACGCATAGACGGAGCAGGTGGATAAATATAGGTATTTCTGACCATAAACTCTTTCAAGATGTCGTTTTGGATTGTCCCCGACAGTTTTTCTAATGCCACGCCTTGTTCTTCGGCGGTTACAATATAAAAAGCCATGATAGGCAGTACGGCTCCGTTCATGGTCATCGAAACTGACATAAGGTCTAACGGTAGTTGGTCAAACAGTATTTTCATATCTTCGACCGTATCAATGGCTACGCCTGCCTTGCCAACGTCGCCCGTTACCCGTGGGTGGTCTGAGTCGTAGCCTCGGTGTGTGGCCAAGTCAAAAGCGACCGATAGCCCTTTCTGCCCACCAGCTAAGTTTTTTCTATAAAAAGCATTAGAAGCCTCCGCCGTGCTAAACCCTGCATACTGACGCACCGTCCAAGGTTGCTGCACGTACATGGTGCTGTATGGACCACGCAAGTAGGGGGCAATGCCCGCCCCAAAGCCTAAATGTTCAGCGTTTTCAATGTCAATTTTAGTAAAATATGGCTTGATGTTGATGCCTTCGGAAGTACGAAAGAGTTTAGAGTCGTGAGTCTTTGGTTGTGAGTCTTGAATTGTATTAGTTTTATACACAGGACTAAATATACTTGACTTTTTAAAGGTTGGTTTCATAGTGTTTGTTATACTAAATGGTTGATTTGGGCATATTGCAGTAGCATAATAGTCTTAGCGTCTTTGATTTGGCCATTGATAATCATGCCTAAACATTGCTCAAAGGGCAGTTCTAAAACTTCGATGTTTTCGTGGTCTATGCCGCCGCCCTCACCGATTTTCATTGACGGGGCATATTCGGCTACAAAAAAATATAAAATCTCAGTAACCGACCCAGGCGACATATAGGCTTCAAATACCTTGCGGACATCGGTAACTTTGTAGCCTGTTTCTTCTTCGGTTTCACGCCTGATGCAGTCTTCGGCATTGTCCAAGTCCAGCAGTCCAGCGCAGGCTTCAATCATCATACCTGTTTGGTTGCCGTTTATGTAGGTGGGCATACGAAATTGCTTGGTCAATATAACCGTTTTTTTTGTTGAATTATACAACAATATCACAGCACCATTGCCTCTATCATAGGCTTCTCGGCTTTGGGTTATCCATGTGTCGTTGGCTTGTTGGTGGTCAAAAGTTATCTTTTTTAGCACATACCAATTATTTGATAGTACTTCTGTTTTGGTGATTTTTATTTTTGGGTTTGTCATGGTGTGGTTATTTTTGAAAAAGCTGTAGAAATTGTCTTAATTCTTCTAAATTGTTTGACCCTAAATCAAAAATAGTGGCTTTGTTTTGCATCACATAGTCAAAGTTACTCAGACTACATTTTTTACCAGCTTGGGTTTGCTCGTCTTTGAAACAGGTATCAAATCGGACATAATTATTGACCCAAAATTTATCAAAATCCTTATCCTTTATTGTCTTCTGTTGGTCGTCCAAACATTTACGCCAGCTATCCAAACAATCGGCATAAGGAGAGGGCTGCGTTTTGATGGCTTTCAATACAGTTTCCAATTCACCAAAACCATTGAGGTTCATTACAAAGTAAGAAAACAGCGTTTTTGTATTGGCATCAATCTCTATTTCAACAAACTGAGCAACTTTATTGATAGGTTCAAAGTTGCCATAAATACTTAACAAACAGTCATTTATTAGTTTAATTCTGCCATCAATTCCAACTTGGTCGCTGTCAATAATAATACCAACTCGTTCAATGCTTTTTTTACGAATATCAGTCTGAATGTCTCGTAACTTTTCTGATAATTTTGGTTTACTCAGACCGTCCAAACATTCATAGTCGTCAATGCCACAAATTGGGGCATTGTCAATTTGTACGTTTGAGACGTTGATGTGTCGTAGTACGGCTTCAATAAATATTTTGTCGTTTTTGCTTTCTACAATCAATAGGTTCATGGGCTTATCCTCTAAATTCTTTGTCGTATTGTAGTTTGTATTTCAATAAATCCATATCCATCTGATTGGCTTCTATTTCACCTGTTTTAGGGTGTTTGAACAATTCAAAATAGGCAGCCTCATCTGTAAAACTATATTCATTTGCAGCTTCTGTGAGGGCATTGGCCATTTCCCGGCTGTGTGTGGTAGTAAAAACCTGAATGTCTAACTTAACAGCAATTTTATACAACATATTCCACAACGCCTTTTGATTTGAGTAGTGAATACCGTTTTCTATTTCGTCAATTAAAATCCCTTCATATTGACGACTTATCAAGTTAGCTATAATATTTGCCATACGACCAATGGCATCTCCATAAGCCTGTATGGGCATCGGCAGCCTTCCTTTTGAACGCAAATACATATTTGCAGTCCCCAAATTATATGTCTCAATACTTTCAATAGACTCATCAATAAGTTTGAATATGTCTAAAAAAAATGAAGGCTCATCTTTAGATTTCATTAAATCAAAATAATATACAAGTTCATTTTGATTTAACCACCCTGTCGCTGGGATAAAACGAATTTTTTTTAATCCCGGGCCATTTTGTGCTTGAATCGTTCCATCAGAATTTGCCGATGCCATTGAGTAGTTGCGTGCAGTTTGCCCTTCCCAATAAAATTTGGTTTTTAATTTTGAAGATGGTACACCTATTGTATTTTGATTAAAAGAAGTAGTAATGACTTCATCGGATACATTATCAAAAGCTATTTGAGCGTGGCCTAAACCTTTGGTATCGTCAAAAACAGAAATTGAAATCGTCTGCTCTTTTAGTTCGTAAAATAAATTGAGCCAGTATCTTTTCGGCTCTACTGCCAAAATACCTTTATCAAACAATCGTACCCCATATTGCAAACCATTAAGTACCTGTCCAGATGGCCAGCAGCCTAATTGTATGGCTTCTAATAGTGACGTTTTGCCGCCGTTGTTTTGTCCACCAATCAGATTGATGCGTTTAAAACCGTCTATTTTGGTTTTATGAAAGCATCTAAAATTTTCTATGTCAATACTTTTTATCATGTTCTTAACTTTAAATTTCTGGTTTTTCAACTCTCGAAACGCTCACTCAACCGCCTATTAACCAGTGTCTTAAATGGTAAATTAGGTTCTACTGGGGTTGTTTGAGGAACTGTTTTCACAAACGGTGTTTCGTCAAAACGGTACTTATTTACGCCTACTAATGTTGAGTTGTTGAGTTGTTGAGTGATTGAGTGATGGTTTTCTTCAATTTTGTTTTGAATAAAATTTTGTTCAAATGCAGGTATAAGTCCACCCAACGATTCTGTCTCTAAAAACAAATCCCAGGCAGCTTCGGCGAGTTCGATGGTTAGTTTTTCGATATAATAAGACCCAGCCGATGGGTCAGTCGTTTTGTCTAAGTGTGCCTCTTGGCTCAAAATTACAGATAAGTTTCTGGCCACTCGTTCCGAAAACTCACTACTGGCCTGATATACGTCATCAAACGGCCTGACGGTCAGCGCATCGCAACCACCCATCACACCACTCATGGCTTCGGTTGTGGCTCTGATTAGGTTGGTGTAGGGTGTGATGGCTGCATCGTAGTAGGGAGAGGTAGTAGCTGAGATAGTCGTGAGTCGCGGGTCGTGGGTCGTGAGAAGAGAAGACAGTTTATTGATTTCTAAATTTTGACCCATGACCCATGACTTACGACTTACGACTATTCCCCACAAATACCGCAAAGCTCTTAGCTTGGCTATTTCCATAAAATAATTGGTGCCGACCGAAACCGAGAAGTACATTTTTGTAAATATTTCATCGGGACTTAGCCCTAAGTCGGTTAGTTTGTCTAAATACGTTACGGCAGAGGCCAACATAAAAGCCAACTCTTGAACGGCATTGCCGCCCGAGTTCTGAAAAATTCGGCCATCGACACAAATCGTTTTGAACTGTGGCGAATCTTTTGTTTGCCTGAGAATATTGGCACAGGTTTCAAAATAAGTTTCAGACAAATGGCCAGTTGTCATAAGTTGTGCCAATCCGTCATCGGCCATACCTCCCTTGATTTTGTAATTGATAAATTTTTGAAGTTCGTCAATCACAAAATTTATTTGATTGTTGGTTTTGAAGGTAACGAACGTATTGCTTAGTTTGATGTTATGTAGCAGTTTTGAAAAATTGATTTTAGTACAATCTGCCTCCGATAAATCTAACAAAACACTATCTATGCCTTTTTGTAATACATTGACAATCTGGCTATTAGTACTTTTTTCGTCTCTATATTTTATTTCAGACTGATTGAGCCAGCCAGTTTGTTGCTTTTGCGAGGCTTGGATTGCGGCTACTTTTTGGTGGTCTAAGTCGTCTATGGTGTAATATGCCCCAACTTCAAAACCTTCTGATGTTTGCCAGTTTAATGTTTGTTCCAAATCTTTACCTTTCAAGTCTTTGAGAGCTTGGGCTTGCCAGTCGGCTTTGGTTATGGGTAAAAAATCATCAAAAAGTGCTGTTGTCATTGTAAGATATTATACTATTAAAATATTATTTTGAAATAAAA
>JAYVJH010000210.1:0-2666 GCA_043769455.1 Runella sp.
TACAGTATTTGCTTGATTATGAAGTAGATGAGCGGCTCAATTATGGTTTAGACCGTTTCAAAGACCTACCCACAAGTTGTAGTTATATACACTTGATGAGCTATAAACATAACCCCACGGCTTGTGAGCAAATGGCCCAACGATTATGGATAGAAGCGCCAGAACTGTACGAACGTTGTAGAGTTGTTGCACGGCAATTAGAAGCTACAAACCATGTTGTTTCGATTCCGATAGAATTATCAGCCTCATATCGTAGCTCATTGTTATCTCCAAACAGCCCGCCGGACGTAATGAATGATATATTTGATTTTGAACAACAAAAAAAAGAGTTTACAACATCTCTACCTTCCGAAGCCATATTATGGCAACTGTGGCAAGACCACTCAGTAGTAATCAACACGAAACTATCATTACCTAAATCTCAGCTTCTACAGCAGTACATTGGCCATAGCAAACTGTCAAAGCGCATTGTGTCGGAGTGGAATTGGGCAGAAGCCAATGAGTTTTTGGGACAAGATAAAAAACCTGATTATGTGGCAAACACTACTATTGATTCTACTTATTTTGAAGTGGCTCTTTATGTTTATCCGCATTTGCTAGTTATTAAAGAACATCTTTTAGACGTAATCAATATTTTAATATTAGATACCTTTGAGCAACCAAAATCATTTGAGGAGGGTTTAGAAACACTCTGGAAAGAAGTATTTGCATACCAACCCGAAGCCATTGAAATAGAAATGAAAGAAAGCATTAAAAGTCGTATTAGTTTCTTTTTGTATCAGGGAGTATTAACATTTAAGTAGATATGCAAAATATCACCCTCTACGTCCTCACCTACAACACACCCAAGCAGTTTGCCTATTGGTGTGAGGCTTTTGTGGCGGCATACCCAGCGGTTTTTGAGGGCTGTAAAAAATACGTCATCAACAATTCAGATGATGGCAGAACGCAAGTGGCTTACGAAATACTCTTTGAGCAATACGGCTTTGAGGTCATCAAAACTTACGCCAATACGGGTATTTGTGGCGGTCGGTTCTTGGCAGCCCAACATTTTGACCAAAGCCCTGCCGACTACATGGTTTTCTTTGAAGACGATATGCTAATGCGTAAAAACACAAACAAACTTTGCAAAGCTGGTTTTAGAACTCATCACCCCCAACTCTTTGAACTGTGTTTAGACATTATGCAGCATGAAAACCTCTCTTATCTCAAACTTTGTTTTACAGAGGTCTATGGCTTCAATAGCCAAAACTGGGCAAGTATAGCCTTTGTAGACTTGGTTGAACGTAAAGAGTATTTGGGAACAGACGATATGAATGTGATGCCACCGACAAATATTGTTTATCTCAATGTTGCTGATGGGTTGCCCTACTCTGTCGGAAATTTTCATTATTGCAACTGGCCTATGGTTTTTACAAAAGAGGGCAGTCGGGTGGTTTTTTTGGAAAATATCTCTCGTTTCAAACACGAAAGTGCTTGGATGAAAGAGGTGTTTTTTTCTCTCCGAGAGGGCAAAACCAAGGCAGGCTGCCTGTTGGCTTCACCTATTTTACATCATCGCAAATATACCTATCGGCCACAAGACCGCATCGAAAACGAATATGGCCAAAAAATAAGAGGCGTAAAAATATGTCGTGATAAAAACTAAATAATGTCCCTTGTTAAATTATGTTTTACGACCAGTATTTACTAAATCATATAACTCAATCGTCTGAACATCAGAACAATAATATTGGTCTTTGTGGCCTATTAGGCAAAATAGTACAAGGCTTATACGAGGCAAACGAGCAAGAAAACGAAGCGGCCTTTGAGCAAAACTTTGAGGCATTGACCACACTCATCAACGAAATTTATAGCGGCCAATACCCCTTGATGATGAACGCCACCCTCGACAATGGCCTCGCTGGGCTGGGCTTAGTGCTACACAGCCTCATGGCCGACGGCCTGATAGAAAACAGCATGGAGCCGCTGCTTGTAGATATAGATGCCTTTGTCTATGCAGGCTCAAAAAAGTATTTCTCAAAAGGCAACCACGCTTTTGAGACTGGCGGCGAGGGTGGCCTATACTACCTAACACTACGCCAAGACAAAAGCCCTGCCACCAAAAAATATGTAGTTGATTTGACGAAAGCAAAAAAAAGATTTTCTAAATTGGCATAACAAATGAAGGCTTTGCAATGAAACAAATGAAGAAAATGAATAATGAAGAAGTGAAAATGAAAGCCTCAAATTTCATAGCCTGTCGTCAAGATAAAACACTCGTAGCTACCTTCATTACCTTCATTCTCTTCATTTCCTGCCAAAAGGAATCTGACCAAGAAACCACCGCCGCCGCAACACAATCCAGCCCCAATATAACCCAAGTAGCCGTAGTTGAGGCCAAAACGCAGCCTTTTGCGTTGCAGTTACTCTCCAATGGGCGCATTTCGGCGCAGGGGCGAGCGAGTTTGCAGTTCAAGGTGCAGGGGGTCATTGAGCATATTTATGTGAGCAACGGGCAGAGTGTTTCGGCTGGGGCTTTGCTGGCGCAGTTAGACAATTCGGCCCAGCAGGTGGCAGTAGAGCAGGCCCAAGTCCAACTCAAAGAAGCCCGCCTCGAACTCAACAAACTACTCATAGAATACGGCGGCGAAGACCAAGATAGTAGCTCGGTGCGGCCTCGTATC
>JAYVJH010000211.1:0-3440 GCA_043769455.1 Runella sp.
CTTTGGCTATTTTCTCGTCTAAGTTCTCGTTATTTTCTATCGCCCGTTGTTGCAATAATCTGGCTTCGTCTTGGAGTCTGTCTTTCTTTTTTTTCAATAATTCAGGGTCTCGTATGGTTTCGTAGTCCAATTTGTCTTTGAGCAGATTACGATAGGCTGCATATACCCATGATGGGCGGCTGTTGGCATTCCAAAAAAGTGTGGGGTTGGTTGGTCAATATTCTTACTTTAAGCTCGCTGCGAGCATCTTTGATGCCCTCATAGCCGAAGGTATCAATAAATTTATTTTCCAAATTTTTTATTTCTGGCGCACGCAGGAGTGGCTCTAAGGCCGCATAAACTTCTGACAGTAAGGGCATCATAATTAGGTTTAGATAGGCAAGACGTAAAATTACTAAAAATAATTTAACGCAAACTTAAAATCTCAAACTCTCAGTCGTCTGACAAGTTAAGGCGATAATTAAGAACAAAAAAAACTTCGTTTATCCAATCGTTGGATTTTTTGCAAAAAAGTAAGCCCGTAATTTTGCCTTAAATAATAGAGTACAACTGACTGTTATATCTATTATTTCTACCAACATAATTTTAAATATTAACCCAAATTTTATCAACAAAAGCCAATCATGCAAAAACCAGACAAACCCATTGCCGCCAAGCGACAGTACCAAACGCCAACTCTACACAAAGTAGGGCAGTTGTCAAAAGTTACACTCAAAATGGGTTCTAACAGCGATGCTGGAATGCCCCGAGTAATCTAAACACCCTCTAAACAATTTTATGACTATGAAACGAATTTTATTTACGCTTCTCATATTGGGCTACTCGTTGATGGGTGCGGCTCAAACTCTCGAAAATGACCGGTTGGCACTCATTGCGCTATACAACTCTACAAATGGTGCTGGTTGGACGAACAAAACTGGCTGGAGTGTACCTGGTACTGTGGGAGATAACCCATGTAGTTGGTATGGAATTACTTGTAACACTCCTTTTGGGGGAGTTTCGCGGGTACATACTGTTAATTTAGATAATAATAATGTATCGGGGCCACTACCAGTAGAAATAGGTAATCTTACTGAATTGCATATTTTGCGTTTTAGAAATAATGGAATAACCTCTATCCCCAGTACAATAGGTAACCTAAAAAAGGTATATATTTTACTCCTTGATAGCAATAATATCACAGGAGGTATTACTCCAGAGTTAGGCGATATGACAGGGCTAAAACAATTAGGCTTGGCTTCAAATTCGCTTTCTGGTACTATTCCCGATAATCTTTATAGTTTACAGTTAATTGAAAGTATAGATTTAAACAATAACCAGCTTACGGGTACTATTTCACCACTCATCAACAATCACTCTTTTTTAGAATGGTTTGGGGTAGCAGATAACAAATTATCGGGAAATTTTCCACTTATCAATGGCCCAAGTTTACCTAAATTGAGGTCTATTGAAATGTATAGTAATTACTATACATTCGATACTTTTGAACAAAATAGTGCTGTTGCTTCAAAAATCAATTTTAATACTCAGGCGTGTATTCCAATTACTAAATCTGGGAATACACTTTCGGTAGTTCCTAATGGTACACTCAGCAGTGAACTCTTTGAGTGGTATGATTTCAATACAGGTTTTATAGCCGCTACAATCACTGGAAATGCTTCATATACACCTACTACATCAAGCACTTATTATGTGGTAGTAAGTAATCTCTTAATCAAGGATTTTACTAATAGATCTTACCAACTACTTGGCTGTCGAACCGCTATCGCCCTCCCCGTAACATGGCTCAATACCACAGCAGTCCTCAACACCGACAACACCGTATCGCTCAACTGGGAAACTGCCGCTGAGACACAAAACAAGGGCTTTGAGATAGAGCGCAGCAGCAATGCCAAGAGCTTTGAGCGTATTGGTTTTGTAGCGGCCTCGGAGCAGGCAGCAGATGTCAAATCGTATAGTTTTATAGACAAGATGCCCATGTCTGAGGTCAATTATTACCGTCTCAAACAAATAGATAACGATGGCACTTTTTCGTACTCTCGCATAGTGGCCGCCAAAGTACAGGCCGAGACAGCCCTCAGGGTATTTCCAAATCCTGCTGGCGACTATGTGATGGTAGAGAGCGACGAAATCATAGAAACCATACGACTAATAAGCCCGCTTGGTCAGCAAATCAAAACCGATGCCCCACTTTCAAAATCTGTCAAGTTATCGACTGACGGCTTGGCGACGGGTATTTATTTTTTAGAAATCTCTACAGGCGAGTATAAGAGCGTCAAGAAAATAATAAAGCAGTAGTCAGTTATCAGTTATCACGGGGTCGCCCGTGCGCAATCAGTAATCGTTCGCTTTGCGAACGAACTCACTTTTAGTAGCACATTGCGCATTAAACACCAAATCTATGTCTATAAATTCATTTGAAATAACCCTTCCGTTTTTTGAACGCCGCCAATCGGTACTCCTCAATGAAATTGTGAGCATCGAGGCCGACCGCAACTATACCGAGTTTAGGTTTAGAGATGGTAGCGTGCTACTGACAGCCATCACTCTCAAACGTTACGAAGAGCGTATCGTTCATTCGCCCTATTTCTGTCGGCTCAATCGGTCGTTTATCGTCAATCTGCAATGTGTAGCGGTTTATGACGACATGGTAACACTGCTCGATGGCCGCACGATGCAGCCTTCTCGCCGCCGAGTAAGTGAATTCAAACAAAAGCTGAAAGGTATGCGGTTGGTGTGTTGAGTAAGTAGTGGATAGTGAAAAATGAAAAACAAAAGGTGTTTCTTCGGTGGTCTGTATTCTCACAGACCACCGAAGAAACTACCAAAAGTGTGATGCTCTGCGGCTAAGTAATCAAAAAAAATATTGCCAAACTTAAAATCAAAGCCACTCAGTCGTCTAAACTGATGAAAGCAATCTAATTATATATTTGACACAAACCAAAATGAAAACTTTAAAAACCATCGCCTTAGTACTTGTTTTTAGCTGGCTCGCCAGTTGCAACATCGCCCAAGACATCATCGCCTCGGGCGCACCCAAAGCCGACAAGCTAATAGGAACATATACAGTAAACCGTTTGGAGTGGGGTAGCTTGGTGTTTAATTATCCTGGCAAAAATAGTTTTAAGAACAACGCCTCCGTACCGTCGGCGGTGATGCTCTCGATGCAGGTCAAGATTGAGAAATATAGTGATGAGTTGATAGGTCTAAGCCAGCCATCAGAGTTTGAGTTTGGTGGCTCGCCTACTTTCTCGACCGACCCCAAGACCATCAAAACCCTTACCCTCAGCTACGAAGCCGACCGTACCAATCTCATGGACGGCAGCGTGATGGTGGGTTATGTAAAAAACAATATTTTGACTCTCAATTACCAAAAAGACAATAGTCAATATTTGCTGACTGCCAATAAACTTTAAAAATCAATTTCAATTTTATCAAAC
>JAYVJH010000212.1:0-3503 GCA_043769455.1 Runella sp.
TTTTGGCTACGGTTTCGGGCTTGATTTTGATTCGTAGTATGTCTTTTTTATCGTCATAACTAAACGCCCCATGCTGGGTAGTGTCGGTGTTGAGTATGACAGTCCACTCGATAGGGTCTGGAATGGTAAATAGCGAATATTTGCCTTTTTTGACTCGCTGGCCGCCAAACTCAATGTCATCACTAAACTGAATCGTTGTGCAGTCGCCTGCACCTGTGCGCCATACTTTGCCAAAAGGCTCAAGTTCGCCAAAAACCTTGCGCCCACGCATCAGTGGCCGCTCATAAACAACGCTCACAAACGTAAAGCCCAATCGCTGTTTCCATTCGGCTTCGGGGCTGGGTGGTGGAGTACTGAGTTGCGCTTTTGATTTGTTGATAAATAATATAAATTGAAAAACTAAGAATGTAAAAATGAGTGTCTTTTTCATGATTATGATTTGGTAATTTTAAGTAGTCGTGAGTGTATAGTACGGTGTCTTGAATTAAATACAATACTGTAAATCAGTAAGTTATCAAAACACCATATTAGTTAAAATAGTAATAAAGTCTGTGTTTTCTGCATACAAATAACATTGATTCGTAAAAACTATACAACAAAGCCTGCATCGAAGTGAGTTGTTTGTTGTAGAATAAGCACAGAAAATGGGTACGTTTGGCAAACGCACTGATGAAGAGGTTTCTAACGAATTAGCACACAGTTAAAAATATACAGGGCTATATTATGTAAATTGGGGGGGGCATGGCAGAGCGGTAAAATGGCATCTACTATATTAGAAAGAGAAAGCGTAAATTGAAAAAACGATGTAAGAATTGTATTGTAAATACTGGGCGTAAACTCAAACGAAGTGGTTGATATTTGCTGGTCGTTTTGTAGCTTAAAAGTTTGTATTTTGTCTTTACAGCAGTTGCTTCTACTTTTTTTTACGCCGCATTTAGGGCATGGCTTGGTTTGTTTTTGTAACCCAAAAGAAGAAGACACCAATCGCCCCATACAATAGTGCGACTGCACGGTAACGCCCAATGACGCTATCATGTGAATACACAGTAAAGAAAGTGCGGCAATTCTTTTCATAAACCACTAACGTCTATTTTTTATTTTCCGTTTCATTAACCCTCCAAATATTATTCAGTAGGCGCACAAAATATTTCGTATTGGAGTAGTTGGGCGCAATCAAATACTATTTTACAGAGCTTTAATATGCTGATTTTGAATGAATTTGTTTCATTTGTTTCATTCTTTTAATTTATTTCATTACTTACTTCTATCGTATCGTTTGGGCTGTTAGCAACCACTTGTAGGGGTCTCGTGGTTGGGGTAGGCCATCGGGCATTAGTTGCAGGTACATGAGGTGTAGGTGTGTTTGAGAGCGTAGTTTGGCGGCGTTCATACCTGTGCGGCCTACTTCGCCTATTTTTTGGCCGAGGTTTATTTTTTGTCCTACCTGTACCTGTACTTTGCTGTTGTGGGCATAATAAAAAAGTCCGTCCATACAAGGGTCATAAATCCACACAAAATTACCGCCACGGTAGCTACTTTCGGGCTGCCAGTTGGTTTCTACGCCTATTACTACGCCTGGGCGCATGGCCAGTACATCGACAGGTTGGCCTGTATTGTCGTCTATATTATCGCTGTTGAGGTCTCTCACAAAAATATCTTGTGCCGGGTGGCTTACTTGCAGGCCATGGTCAAACATATTGTAGTGTCTCGGAAAATACCCCATACCTCTGCCACCTACCGAGTTGGCGGTGTAGTTTTTGACAGGAAAGATAAACTGCACAGAGTCGGTTGTGCAGAGGCTATCTTTATAACTAATATTAGTTTGTCGTAAGTCTTTGATAATTTCTTTGAATCTGACTTTCGCAGAATCTGGGCTAATGGCTCGTTCTCTGATTTGACTGTTTAATTGCAAAAAATCAGAGCCAATTACAATCATCGGATTGGGAGTAGCTATGGCTGTTGAGTCTATTGTTTTGAAAAATGCCGCCATGATACCAGCAAAAACGGTAGTAAAAAAAACTAATTTCATGTAGATGGACGGTAGTTGAGTTTTCATAAAATAAGCCACTATCGGGGACAGAATCAGTATATTTTGAGTTTAATAATTTACTCTTTTCGACTGTTGTATAGACCGATAGTAACTATTTTTCAATTTTTAGTGTAGTCAATCGACCTGAATCTGTTTTTGGTTCGGGTTCGTTTTGGGTTATTTTTGGACTAAATATACGAAAGCTATTGAAACTTCTTGAAAAAGTAAAACTGGCACCATACGATACGGCAGCATTACTTAGTGCAAACTGGTTTTGGGTATTGTTGCGGCTATACATCTTAAATTTTTGGCTACCGTCTGAGGTCAGCCAATATTCCAATGTCCAGTCAGACAGTAAGTTAGTGGCCGTTGCATCAGCTTGGTTTTGACCATAAGACAGTCGTCCATCTCTGGTAATTCTAAATCGGTCGTTGAGGAATCGATACGAAAACCGCAACTGCAAATCGTTCCAGATAGCGCCACTTTGCCCACCAGCGTATATTTTAGTAAAGTCAAGCCCTGTTACACCTACCTCAAAGTTTTCATCGAGCGACGACCCCCACTTACTTATTTGATTGGCAACCAGCTCACTCACGCTATTGGTAAAGCCAGAGCCTACACTTTGGGTCAGAAAGTCGGCACTTTCGGGGTTTAACTGATTGAACAACAACATACTACTCACCTGTTTGGCCATAAACTGGTCGTCTCGTTTTAGATTGGCCTCCACAGGCTGCATATATGGCTGAAACTCTGACGGGTATTCTTTAAACTTAATATCATAACCAATAACTGGGGCCAAAATCTGGCCAGTAGCCAAGAGCGTAACTTCAACGGGGTAACGCCGATTTTTAACTTCGTCTCTGATAGACGCTCCAGCGGGCAATATTGGCGAGAGTGAGGTGTTTTGGCTGTAACTCGCTTTCATGTCGAGGGTGGCACCAAAAGGGTCGCCCGTCCAAGTGATACGACTTTGAGGTTGAATTTTAAATTTTTTGTTAATAAATCCCTGTAAAGTAAAAGTATATTCGCCTCTATCGATAAAATAGTCGCCAGCCATTGTAAAATCGCCTTTGGTGTCGTACTTAAAATCAATAGTACCTTTGCCCGCCGCTCGAGCGGCATCGCCACCAAGGTTAATAACACACTCGGCATCGGGCGTAACGTTGAGCCTAAAATTCATCTTCATGCCCTGTGTTTCTACTGGTCTTGTATCATTTTTGGACAACAACAAAGCACTATCGGCTTTGACTTGCGCCGACACAAACTGTACAAAATCTTCGGAGGCCACCTCGCTCGAAGCGTTGAGTGGTATATAAATCTTAGTTCCTCGGTTACTCGTTAGGTCTGCCGTTATATTTAGTTTGTCAATCGGCCCCGATATGCCAAACTTACCTGTGGCAAAAGCAGTACCATAAAAAAGCTCATTATCTTTACTGGTAGTATTGAGTACTTTAAAGTTTTTCATTTCGGCATC
>JAYVJH010000213.1:0-8471 GCA_043769455.1 Runella sp.
ATTACTCCTGTAAGTACTATTTTTTCGACATAGTCGGGGTACGGAATATCAATATTTTGGGTACAACAACTCAAAATTATGGCCAAGCATACAAAAACAAAACTTATTTTAATATTTGAGTTCATAGCTAATTGAGGGAAGAATAGGAAGTAACGAAAATTGTTTTAACTGGCGAGTTTCATAATAAATAAAAAATGGATTGGCGTGATTATATAAATTATAAATCGAAAATATCCACTTACGCTCTTTGTTTTTCATTTTTTTGGTTGTCTGATAATTTATATCTAAACGATGATACGCTGGTAATCTAAAATTGTTTACTTGCGGTAAATAGCCCAAGTTTTTATAAAAATCGTTTTCTGCTGAACCATAAGTAGGGATGGTAAATAAGTTACCTGCTGGCGGCAAAACACTTTTATATCTTGCCACAGGTAGCGATAATAAACTACCGCTTTGTAAGCTAAAATTACATGATAGTTCTTTGTTTTTATTGAACTGGTGGCTAAAATTAGCTGACAACACATGCCGACGGTCGTATTTATATGGAAATTCGAGACCATTATTTAGATACAAAAATTGTCTATTTGTCCAAGACAAAGTATAGCTTACAAATCCTTGTGTTGCTCCTTTATTTTTGTGTATAAACATCTCGATACCCTTAGATGTACCGCTGCCAGTGGTTATTTTTTCGTCCCACTGCGACAGTTCATCATTCAAAAAGGTTGCGCCTTCTTTGTAATCTATAAGGTTAGACATTTTTTTATAATATCCATCTAACGAAACGTTAAAACCTCGCCACTCTTGGCCTATACCAATCGAAATTTGTCTTGCTTTTTCTGGGGGGGCTTTTTTTGTAATCGGTACCCACAAATCAGTTGGCAGGCCCAATGACGAATTGGTGAGTAAATGTAGATATTGATAGGTATCAAAAAACGAAGCCCTGATAGTAGTATTTGGTTTGATAGCCCATACTAAGTTGGTTCTGGGCTGTAAACTCTTATATACTTGTCCATCTACCAATAATATATTAGAATGAACCCCTACATTAAAATTGAGATTAGACCCTACTTTTATATTTTTCTGCACATATCCCTGTATATCATCTACTCTCATGGCGTTATTATTTTCTGAAGATACAGTAGGAGCAAAATCGCCTGTCGATTCTTTTACTTCTGGTTGAAAATAATGAGAGGTATATCCTATGCCAAACTTAATGGTACTGTTTGGCTTTGTGAAATAATCCCAGTCTGTTTTTATCTGAATGTCTTTGATTGACGAGGTATATTGGCTACTAAATTTTGAATTGTCAGAACTGTATTTATTTATTAAATTGTACTGATAGCCCGTATAGCTCAGAGTCGTATTTTGAAAAAGTCGCTGGTTTATCACTTGATTCCAGCGGACTATTGAGGTATAATTACCCCAGTTGTATTGAAAAACAGAAGTAGCATTGTTAGATTTGTATGAATTGTTAAAGGCATCTCTACCAGCATAAAAGCTAAAATAAAGTTGGCTTTTGTTTTTGAAAATATGGTTAATTTTGAAGTTAGTATCATAAAAGCCATACCCGATTGTACTGGCTTGGCCACTAATTTTTTGAATACCTGAGGTGATTACGTCTATCCACGTTTTCCGTCCCGAAATAATAAAAGAAGTAGAAGCGGTGGAGTCTTTTTTCATTCCGATTGGACCTTCAATAGTAAATTTGCCAGAGATAGGGCTGATAGCAAAACTTCGTTGCATTTTTTTTCTATTTCCTTCTTTTGTCTCAATGTCCAAAACTGCCGACAGCCGCCCTCCGTACTGTGCAGGCAAATCGTTTTTATAAAGGCTCACTCGTGAAACTGCCTCTGGGTTGAACACCGAAAAGAACCCAAATAAATGGTAAGCATTATAGACTGGCACGCCATCAATCAAAATGAGTGTTTGGTCGGGGCTTCCACCGTGTACATAAATTCCCGATGTACCTTCTGTTCCTTGCTGAACCCCTGGCAAAACCTTCATTGCCTTCAAGAGGTCAATCTCTCCAAAAAGAGCGGGTATTTTTTTAATTTGTTCTATGTCAATACTAAAGTTACCGTGTTTGTCAGACAATGTTTTGGTATTAGCAGCAACTATTTTAATTTCTTCTATGTCATATTCTAATGGCGGTAATTCAAAGACTATCGTACTGTCTTTGGTTATATTTATATCTTTTTGAAGCGTTTTGTAACCCGAGCAGAAAACAATAATGCGCTGATTACCTTTTGATAAAACGACCGAGTAGTAGCCAAAACTATTAACTTTGGTACTACTTTTGGCATCATTTATATAAATAGCACCATTTGACAATACTTCACCTGTTTTCAAGCTTTTGACATATCCACTTAATATCGCTTTTTGTGCATGTATTGTCGCAGGTAGTAACAATACAAACACAAAAAATAGTGTATGTAGGTTTATAGAAACAAACCTACATACACTATCAAGTTTTTTTAAATGTTTACAGTGCATTTACTGAATATTTACCGAACATTTACAATCATAAAATTCAAAATTAAAATCTCCGTATATTCTCAAATCAGTAATTCCACCAATAGACCCCACATTGCCGAATACTGCCGAACCACCTACTAACTTAGTTCCTATTGTAAAAAAGAGATACGCATTAGAAGTTTCACCAGAAAAAGCTGTTTGGTCATAAGCCGTTAATACATCTGCCGCAGGTAATCCAAAAATATTTGGCTGACTAACATAACGTATGCCCCAATTTCCAAATGAACGATAGATACTTGTAGAGCGTGAAACCCAACCCCACCAGCTGCTGTAGCGTCTGTGTGTAGATTTTACATAAGCACTGTAGCGGAGTACCCACTGACCATATTGAGGCGCCCACTCGTAGTATGAATACCCAACTGCTGAACCATCGAGTCTGTAACCATTACTCTCATTTGAACAACCTACATCATTAGATGTTTTACCATTCTTAACTGGCCCAAACGATAAGAATACCTTAATGTATTGTAAATTGGCGGTCTGATTATCTTGCGTGATATTAGACAAATCCTTAACTTTGTTATAATCACCGTCCATTATCATTTTAAAATGGTCTCTTGAAAATTTATGAAGGACATTTCCAATTTTCACGATTCCATCTTTGTTTACTAAATTGGCAAGCCTTGGGTCAAACAAATTTAGTTCTACACCATTAGTCGAATAGCTTATAGTTTCGGTAGTTTGTTTTAATAACGAACTATACTTATGTTTCATTGTACTTTTGAGTTCTGGATTTTGTTTTATTACCTCTTCCTCTTTCAAAATATTTGCTTCTTCCTCTTCGACTATCTTTTCGTAGAGGCTTCTTAGAGAAGTAAAATTGTTTGATTTGTCCCAGTCGTCTAACTCTTTACGAGATTTTTTAGATAAATCTAATAGCTTGTTGTCAAATTCAGTTCTATCTTTGAACTCTAAATACTTATCTCCAGTGCCTCCTATATCACTGGATAATGGTGGTAGTGATGTATCTTTTTGGCAAGAGAACATCATAATAGCAACGAAAAACAGCGTCGCGAACGTTGTAACAGGTACTGTCAAAACTCTTTTCATAATGATAATAATTAAAGGGTGATTTTAAAAAATATTTACCCTCGCAATTTAGATATTACTACTTTTTCAGTAACTTTCCAGCGGTTCATACTTTAAGAACTCAGACTACATAAATAATGCAATAATGAAAATTGGCGAGAAAATAAGAGGAATACGGGATCTAAAAGGACTTTCACAAGAAAACATGGCCGCTATGCTCGGTATGTCTGTGCGTGGCTATGGAGACATTGAGCGTGGCGCAACCGACCCGCCCTACTCTCGCCTCAAAGACATTGCCGCCAAACTGGGAGTATCGGTTGCCGACATCGAAAACTATGGCAATACCGTCTCTAATTTTTTTGACCAATGTAACGGTAATCACATCAACGCTGGCACAAACCCAAATCAAACTAATAATTTGACTAATTACGATGCTCGAGAAGCGCAGCACTTGATAGAAAAACTGCAACTCGAACTAAAACTAAGCCAAGCAGAAAAACAAAAGGCAGAAATAGAAGTGAAGTATTGGCAGGAAATATCGAATAATGATAAAAATGGCTGAATTGAACAAAAAAGACCTGCTCGAATTGCGAACAAATAAACGAACAACTTAAACCATTGTAAAAAATGCAAACGGCAGAAGAGATAATTGGTGGTATTTTGGTAAAATTCAGAATTAAAGACCGTAGCTAAGACGATGAGTACTATAAATCATAAATCTCTACCGCCCAATCATAAACGAGCCACGGCTGATGTGGCCATTGGGCTTGGCCTGAATCACATACACATACATACCTTCGGGCAGGGGTTCGCCTCGATAAGTGCCGTCAAATGGCTTTTGGTTTGAGCCTTTGCCATAAAAAACAACCCCTCCCCAGCGGTCAAGAATCGTAACACTGATGTCGGGATATGCTTCAATGCCAATAATGCGCCACGTGTCGTTGATGCCGTCGTTGTTGGGTGTAAAAATATCGGGTACCATAATGCGCTGCACGACAACGATTTTAACAGAGTCTTCAGAAGAGCAATTATCACTACTTGTGGCCAGTACTGTGTAGTAGCCAGTGCTGTCGGGATCGACCTTCGGGCGGGCTATAGTTGGGTCGTCTATCCATATTGGCGGAGTCCATTTGTAGGTATAGCCTTTGCCCATGTCGGCATTGAGTTTGGTGGTGGTGCCTCTATAAATTTCTATTTCTGGGCCTAATTTTAAGTATGGTGCTTCCTTGACGGTTATTGTGCGTTGTGCCGAGCCACTCAAACAAGCCAAATCGCCTTTGACGGTGTATATTATGTCGTGTTTGCCTACGCCCGCCACCCGAGGTGCAAAACTATTGCCAACAATACCACGACCAGACAACGTACCGCCAGTTGGCCGTGTCAGAATGGCTACTGGTTCATTGGCATAACCGCAAAAGTCGGTAATGGTGTCTATCTGAACAACGATAGGCAACAAAACCTGCGCCAAAACCGCCGATGAGGTAGCAATACAACCATTTGAGTCTGATACAGTTACACTATAATTTCCCGTTTGTTTTACTTCAAAAACTGGTTGCTTGTCTTCTGATACGACTTCGTTGTTTTTGAGCCATCTATATTTTCTAATATCTTGACTGACGGCCGTTAATAATAATTGAGTGCCTTGGCAGACTCTCAAAATGGGTGCTGAAATCGCAATGGTAGGGTTTTTGACCTGCGTAATATTGACAGGCTGCGATGTAAGCGAGCAGTTGTAAGGTGTTGTTATTTTTACACTATAACCACCCGTTTGAGGCACATTTAGTACACTTGTTTTTTCAGACAATAGTTTTCCATTTTCGTACCAGTCATATACATAGCCTAAGCCTGTACTTGCGACCAATGGTGTTGTTAGTCCTTGGCAAACTATTTTTTGGACTGATATAAGGTCGGCTTTGGGTAATGGATTGACCGTCAGAGATTGCAAAGACGACTGCCCAATACAGCCATTTATGTCTGTTACTTGTACCTGATAATTGCCTTTTGATTGAGCGACAAAAGTAAGGACGTTTTCATTTTTCAATAAAAAATTATCTAAAAGCCATTGGTATTTAGGGGTTTGGGTTGTAGTTTGGGCAGTGAGTGTAAGGCTACTACCTTCGCAAAACTGATTGGCGGGTGCCGAGATGCTGACGGTTGGGCTGTTGAGTTGCTCAATCTGGACGGGTAAAGCCACCGAAGTACAACCAACAGGGCTAACGACCTTGACCGAGTAGCTGCCTTTGTCGGTGATGGTTAGTTGTTGGTTAGTTGTGCCAGTCGGCTGGGTGTTGCGTAGCCATTCGTAGGTATGGCCTGCCAATGGCGAGGCATACAATATTAAGTTTTGGCCTTGACAAACGTAGCTTTGGCTCGATGTGATGGTTAAATTGGGCTGTGGATAAACACTTATTTTTTGTTCTGATGACGTACCTACACAGCCCAAACTATCGGTAATTCGTACTACATAACTACCAGCAGTATTGACTTCATAAGTAGGGTTGGTGGCGTTGTTCTGAATAATATTTTCTTTATACCACTCATATTTAGGTTGAATTGCACTGGTGGTGGCCGTGAGCATTAACGATTTTTCTTGACAAAACTGCGTACCAGAACTTTGTACTGTAATGTTTGGTTTTTTTTGTAACCTCACCCCAAACCCAGCCGACATACTCGAACAACCATAAGAATTGGTAACTTTTATTGTATAGTTGGCTTCGTCTTTGATGTCAATCTGTTGGCCGTTGCCTGCTACGAGTTGGTTATTTTTATACCATTGATAACTGTTTCCAGCAGCAACCGAGGCCAATAGTGTTAGGTTTTGGTTTTCGCATACATAGTCTTTTCTTGATGTAATCTCAGCTTTGGGCAAAGCGTTCATTGTTATTTTGAGTGGCGATGAGGTATTTGAACAGCCTTTGGTATCAACCACTCGGACTGAATATGTACCGGGCGCAATGGCTTTAAAATTAGACTGGGTAGCATTTGGCTGGATTTTGTCTTCCAAAAACCATTGTAAAGCCCCCACCACTGCGTTTGACTGTGCGACAAGTGGCAGGTCTTGGCCTTCACAAAGCGACTTGCCATTGGCCAAAATAGTAACAATCGGTCGGGGTAAATAATTGATGTTGATTGGGTCTGTGTTAATAAACTCGGGGCATTGTCGTACCATTTTGATTCGGCAAGTGTAGTATCCACTTACATTTTTGGGAACAATCAATATAGAATCAGTTGCATTTAAAATTAGCACTTTCTCACGATACCATTGTAGTTTGGCCCATTTTCTAAAACGATGCAAATTGAGCTGTACTAAGCTGTCTTGGCATTGCTCCACCGATGCCGCTACGGTTGGCTTGCCTACTTTTGACACAAATACAACAGGCTTGGGTGCAGGTGAGCAGTCGTTTACTTGTAGTCTAAATTCCTGAAAAACAGAACTATAGACCTTGCCCTTCATTGTACCATCAATTTTGAGCCTGTAAATAAACTCACCTGGTTTTTCGGCCACTCCCATTAGCACCATTAGGCCATTGCGGCGAGGTTCAACAGTAAACTTTCGTTGATTACCAGTAAAATTATCAGCCGTAAAGCCCTGTGAATATGACAACATTCTTGAGTCTGTGTTGGCTTCGTTGCCGGCCATTGGCTCTGCAAAACCAGCAAATTGTGCTGTGATATTTTCCCTATTTCCTGCATAAATATAAACTCGTATCAGTTCGCCTACACAAGTCTGAATCGTAAACGGAATGTTCAAGTCGACGGTATGCCCTCGCTGAATCGACGTATTGGCTTCGACTTGGTCGGCAGCGCCAAGTTCAAGATAAGTAACAACCGAGCTGTTGTTTTGAACAAGATTGTCGGCAGCAGCACGACAACAGACAGGCTCGGTTTTGACATAATAGCCCTGTTGGTCGTTGTAGGTTTGTGGCTTAAAAGTCGTTGTACCATCGTAGCTTATTTGTTGAACACTATCTACGCCTTTATCGCAAAGTCGGTCTAACAGGTGTGTCAATTCCCCCCCACTGTTTCTGACGAGCATAATGTCTTCCATCGGAACATTGTCTCGTTTCCTGTACACAGTCGCTTTTACTTTGTTTGGCATCTTAGACAAATCGGCAATGGGAGTGTAGTAGGTAGCCCGAAAAGCGTGTTGATTGATAAAACCAGTACCGACTGTACTCACCATATCATAAATATTATTACCAAGAATATTGGCAGGCCCATTTTTATCGCAAGTGATGGCCACAGCGTTGATGGTCGAAGTACGGCTATCGCTACAAGTATTTTCTCGTTTGGCTTTTGCATAAAACTGCCCCGTTTCGCTCACTTTCAATATGCTCGACGTAGCACCCACAATCGGGGTCTGGTCTTTGTACCACTGGTAGGTAAGGTCGGTTTCGGTTGTAACGATTTTTAGTTCAAGTGGTTTATTTCTACAAAACGAAGCATTGGCGGCATTATTAGTACCTGCTTCGAGTACTTGTAGCCCTACCGACGGTGTACGATTACAGTCATTTACTTCTGAGAATATTTCTAATGAATTTTCGGCCATTTTTCGACCGTCTCGTTGGAGCGTAGTTATAAATGCCAACGAGTATATTCCTTTTTGGGCTGGAACAGTCCAGGCTTCAAAAAAAGTTGTTTCTGAGTGGTTATCAAATTTGGGTTTAGAATCAACCACATACAGGTCGTTTCCGTTGGGTTTTGGGGTTGAGAAGCCTGCATTCCAGTCGGCTTTTTTAAAAGGTAACGCTCCATCGGTCAATGGTACGCTATTTTGTGCCGTGAGGTCGAGCATTCTGGGGTTGAAGTAACTGACTGCTGGCGAAGACGTTAGCTCAAAACGTAGGCTTTTTCCTTCGTTTTTGCAAATGAAAGCGTACTCGCCCGAAAGACCCGTAGCTGCCCGT
>JAYVJH010000214.1:0-17329 GCA_043769455.1 Runella sp.
TATCGGTTTAGGTATGTACGTGGGTGCGGTGGCATTGTCATCAACTTCAATTTCATATACCAAAAACGCCAACAACAACTTTGAAAAAGCCCTTTGGCTCAGAAATCGAGAGGCCATCATGACCGATTTGCCAGCCACAGTCCAGCCTCAGTTCAAACAAGTTTATGAGCAAGAAGCTATTTATTTATATGACCGAAGTACTTGGCAACCTTATGAATACATCAAAAACGGGCAACCTTACCGTTTGGGTTTTTTGGGAGTTGCTGGTCAAAACGCATTTCAAGGCTCAGTTCAGGGTTTAGATTCATACCAAAAATACCAGCGAAGCAAATTAGGTGGCGTGGCACTTTACACATTAGGGCTTGTAGCTATGCTTAGTTCAATATCTGTACAGAAAGCTGGAAATACAGAAGGCTGGAAGCTCCCGTATTTCGGTGGAGCGGTCGTTGCTTCAATTGGAGGTGGGGTTTTGGTACAATCTATCACCCACTTACGCCGAGCCATTTATTTTCGTAACCGAGACGTAGTGCGGCAGCGGTTGATGTTTCAGTAAGAGTTGCCGATTCGACCCAGTCTAAAAACGTACTAATAGTTTTGATTTGGTTAAGCGGCAGGCTTTCACCCACCGCTACTCTGTTTATATTCTACAAAAACAACAAGCCCGCAATGACACCAGCCGCAAGTGGCCCCGCTACGGGTAGCCAAGCGTAGCTCCAGTCGGACGTGCCTTTGTTGGCAATCGGTAACAACGCATGAGCAATACGTGGGGCAAGGTCTCGGGCAGGATTGAGGCAATAGCCAGTTGTACCACCCAACGACAGGCCAATGGCCCAAATCAAGATGCCAACCGCAAACGGTCCTAGCCCAGTACTAACCACCCCAATGCCTTTGATACCCACCAACAGCACGAGCGTGCCGATGACCTCTCCCAAAAAGTTGGACTTGGTATCTCTGATGGCTGGCCCTGTGGCAAAAGTAGCTAATATCGAGCCTTGGTCTTGAGTTTTGCCAAAGTGTGGCTGATAATGTAGCCAAACTAAGACTGCACCAATAAAAGCCCCAATCATTTGCGCCGACATAAACGAAAACACATTTGAATAGTCACCAGAGCCAACGGCAAAGGCCAGCGTAACGGCAGGGTTTAGGTGGGCGGCATCGCTACCAAAGGCTTTGGCCGTAAAAATACCCATCGTAACGGCAAACGCCCAACCAGCGGTGATGACTATCCAGCCTGCGTTTTCACCTTTGGTCTGTTTAAGCACTACGTTGGCCACTACGCCATCGCCCAATAAAATCAGTACAAGTGTACCGAGCATTTCGCCCAAAAAAGCAGAGTTTTGCATAAAGATAAATTGTAGGTTTAGGAAAAATTAAAAAGTTAAATCAGTATTGTCATCTTGAATGTATCAACATCAATGACGCTGACCGAGGGGAACTTTATTTTTGATAAAGGTCTAAAATCTTTATCATGACTCACTATAAACTGGGCATTCGACGCAATAGCACAATCTACAAATTTATTATCGTCTTCGTCATTGAGTAGGTTAAATTTGAAATAAGTTGTAATTAATTCCACATTTGGTAAGTTTTCCAAAACACCCATAGCGCTTTCACTTGTCAAAACACCCATCTCTCTTTCTATTATTTCAGCATATTCAGCCAAAATGTCCGTAGTTACACAAAGTATATATTTCTCATCTAATAAGGCTTTAAATATCCAATAAAGCCTTGATTTTTCAGAAATAGAGACTAAAAGCACGTTAGTGTCTAAAACAATTTTTTTCAATTTAGTTAGTATTTTTTCGCATTTTTGTATTCAACATTCTATCTACATCACCATCTGTCCATTTATTATCCTCCCAAGCCTGGTTAGCTTGTTTGGTAGCTCGTTTTGCAAAAAACAGAGCCAAGGTTTTTCTAAATTCTACTATTTCATTATCAGTTAATTGATGTGAAAAAGTTTTTAATATTTCAAGTTGCACATTTGTCAAAGGTTGTTTAATTGCTACCATAGTCGATGATGTTTTTTTACCCCACAATAATACAAGTTTTAACAATATTCTTCAAATATTACACAATTAAAAACCAATCAATCGGCGTTCGTGATTGGTTAAGTTTGTATTTTTGCGGTTTCATTTTCTTATATGCAACTCAACCCTCTTACTGCCCTTTCGCCTGTTGATGGCCGCTATCGCCGCCAAGTCGAAGCACTGGCCCCTTATTTTTCAGAATTTGGGCTAATTCGCTATCGTATTTTGGTTGAGGTCGAGTACTTCATAGCACTCTGCGAGCTGCCACTGCCACAACTCGCTCATTTTGACAAAACGCAGTACGATTCGCTCCGAAATTTATATAAAAACTTAACAGAAACCGATGCACTACGGGTAAAAGAAATTGAATCTGTAACAAATCATGATGTTAAAGCGATTGAATATTTTATAAAAGAACGACTGAAAGACAGGCAGTTAGACCAGTTTCTGGAGTTTATTCACTTTGGCCTTACTTCACAAGATGTCAATAATACTTCTATTCCGTTATCGCTCAGAGATGCACTTGCCGATGAGGTCGTACCAGCTTACCAAACAGTAATTGACACACTCAAAAAACTGGCACACGACTGGAAAGACATTGCCATGCTTGCCCGAACTCACGGCCAGCCTGCCTCGCCTACCCGCCTCGGTAAAGAAATATTGGTATTTGTAGAGCGGCTCGAAAAGCAACTCGAAATGCTCAAAGCCGTGCCATTTGCAGCTAAGTTTGGCGGTGCCACTGGCAATTTTAATGCCCATCATGTGGCCTATCCTCATATTGATTGGGTGATTTTTGGCAATCAGTTTGTGAACCATACGCTCGGGCTTAGTCGTAGCCAGTTTACTACACAAATCGAGCATTATGATATGATGGCGGCCATCATGGACACACTCAAACGGCTGAATACCATACTGATAGACCTCGACCGTGATGTATGGACGTATATTTCGATGAATTATTTTAAGCAACGCATCAAAGCTGGTGAGGTAGGTTCGTCGGCGATGCCGCACAAGGTCAATCCCATTGATTTTGAAAACTCTGAAGGAAACTTAGGCTTTGCCAATGCCATCTTTGAACACCTGTCGGCCAAACTGCCCATCTCTCGCCTCCAACGAGACCTGACCGATTCGACTGTTCTCAGAAATTTGGGAGTACCACTGGCACATACCGTCATTGCGCTCAAATCGCTGTTGCGTGGCTTGGGTAAATTGGAACTCAACGAAGCGGCTTTTGCCGAAGACTTAGAAAACAACTGGGCAGTGGTGGCGGAGGCCATTCAGACTATCTTGCGCCGAGAAGCTTATCCACAACCCTACGAGGCTCTCAAAGCATTGACCCGAAAAAATGAAAAAATAACGGCCAACTCTATTGCCGAATTTATCAATAATCTGACAGTTAGCGATAAAATTAAAGCAGAACTAAGAGCTATTTCGCCTTTTAATTATGTGGGGGTTTAGGGACAATTATTTGAACAAATACTCAAAATCGAAAAAGAGTTATTATTTTTGAAGCAAATATTACAAAAATGGGAACAATAACGATAAATCCAACAAATAAGGCTGACTACCAACTATTTGTAAGTCTCGCCCAACGTCTCAAAGTGGCTTACACCGAAGATGGTAATGACTACAAACCAACTACTAAAAAAGAGTTTTTGGAGGGTGTAGAACGCTCTGTCCAGCAAATAAAACAACACCTCAGAGGTGAAATAGAACTCCAAGATGCGTATGAATTTCTCAAAGAACTTTAAGATTGTTTTGTCCGATGATACGAAAAGGGAACTAAAAAAGTTGAGCAAAAAATATACTTCTTTACCAATTGATTTCCTTAGTTTATTAGACAGTTTACAACAGAACCCCACACAAGGAACACCCCTTGGGAAAGATTCGTATAAAATTCGCTTAAAAATTTCAAGTAAAAATACTGGCAAAAGTGGCGGCGCAAGAGTACTTACTTGTGTGAAAATTGTCAAATCAAAAATATTCGTTTTCGGGATTTATGACAGAAGCGACGTGGCAGTATTGACCAACAAAGAAATAGCAAGGCGATTGAAAGAGTTAGACGATTTGTGAAATTAGAATACATCTACCTCCGATTATCATGCCCGCCTGCCATGCTAAGGTAGCTTTCGTAGCGGCTCATGGCTATTGTTCCAGCCTCAACGGCATCTTTGATGGCACACTTTGGCTCATCTATGTGCAGACAGTTATGGAACTTACATTGATTTAATAACCCACGTATTTCAGGAAAATAATGCGGAATTTCTTCTTTGGAAGTGTCCGATAAGCCCAATTCTTTGATTCCTGGCGAGTCGATGATGTAACTACCATCGGCAATTTCAAACATCTCGGCAAAAGTTGTGGTATGTACGCCTTTGTTGGCAAATGTCGAAACTTCTTTGGTGCGTAAGTCCAGCTCTGGCGCAATAACATTGACTAACGACGATTTGCCCACGCCCGAATGACCAGCCAGTAGCGATGTTTTCTGGGTCAATAGTTCTTCAAACTCGACCATGCCCTCGCCTGTTACTGCCGAAGTCGTAAAGCACTTGTAACCAATACGTTGATACAAATCAATAATCTGTTGCTGGTATTGTTTTGTCTCGTCGTCGAACAAGTCTTGTTTATTAAAAATAATAACGGCAGGTATTCTGAACGATTCGGCAGTAATCAACACACGGTCGATAAACCCCAGCGAAGTGCGTGGAAAAGTGAGCGTGGCTATAACAATTACTTGGTCAATATTGGCTGCCAAAATATGTGCATGAGCCGTTTTATGAACAGACGCTCGAACAATATAATTATCGCGCGGCTCGATACCGCTGATGATGCCCCGTTGTTCGTTTTCATCTTCAATGTCCCACAGCACTCTGTCGCCAACTGCAATAGGGTTGGTTACTTTCAGTCCCTGAATTTTGAATTTACCTCGTAGCCGACAATGCCACAAACTTCCACCTTCCGAGCGTACATCGTACCATGAGCCTGTCGAGCGAATTACTAAGCCTTTTTTCATTGTTATAGTCTTCTAAATAATCCTTCGAGGCTTTCTATCGTTATACTATCGGCCCAGTCTAATCCTACGGCGTGCTTCCACATGTGGTCGAGTTTGTAGGCTACGTGCGCCATGGCATTTACCTGCTCGTCTGTCCAGTCTTTTGATAGATTTTGAGGTAACGTAATGTCATGCTGTGCGACCATTGCCCTAAATTCTGCTACGCCTTCGGGATAAAAATCTTGTAAATGATTGAAAGCAACGCAGTTGGCATAGCAATGCCGCATACCCAAAATCTTAGACAAGCCATAACTAAGCGCATGGCAAACACCAACTTCTGAATACGTCAAACTCAAACCACCCATTAGCGAAGCCACCATCAGTTTATCGTCATTGGCAGCGGTTTGTCCGCTGTTTTCGCCCAAGTATATCTCACGGCAGAGTTTCATCGACTGCTCGGCGTAGGCGTGTGAATAGGCGTTGTTCAAATGTCCATTTTCAGATTCGACACAATGAATGTACGTGTCCATACCCACATAAAACCACCAGTCTCGGGGTACAGTGGCTATCAGATCGGGGTCGAGAATTACTTGGTTAAAAACCGTCCATTCGCATTTAAGCCCCAGCTTTTTTTCGGGGCCAGTCAGTACGGCAGTCATTGATACTTCTGCACCAGTTCCCGAAATAGTCGGTACGCCAACATGATAAACACCTAGGTTTTTGATAAGATTTAGACCCTGATACAACGTAGATGAGCCTTCGTTAGTAAGCATCAACGATACACATTTGGCAATGTCCATAATTGCTCCTCCGCCAATACCAATCACACCCGATGGCAAGCCTTTTTTGGCCAAAATATCATCACGTAGTTCATCAATTTGCTCGGTTGTTGGCTCATGTGGGTCCACGTCTATAAAATAAACCACGTCTTCGGCCTGTACAGGTAGTCGGTTGGCTAAGTCCTTGTTTTTGAAATAATTATCGACAAAAAATACCATGTACTGGTTGTTTTCTGACCGAACTGGGGCGAGAATATCACCCAACTGATCGAAACTTCCACGACCATAAACGGTCTTTTCTATTGCTTTAAAATTTTTGTGCATTTATCTATTTATGATTGAATATGTTTTATTTTGTTGAGTTATTGTATTTGGCTGCCAGCTCATCTAAGGCCAACATTATTTCAGACAGGAGTAGCGTCCTGATAATTTAAAATCTTCATTTCACTTCAAATTCCAACATTTTACGGTCTTCGATGTATGCCGTCAGTCGGTCGTTGATTTGAACGGGCCCTACGCCGCTGGGTGTACCTGTAAAAATCAAGTCGCCTGTTTTGAGTGTAAAATATTGCGATACAAAAGCAATGATATAGTCCATCTTGAAGAGCATCATGGCCGTGTTGCCGCTTTGTCGGGTTTGGTCGTTTATGTCTAATCTAAAATTTAAGTTTTGTAAATCTGCAAAGTCAGTTTTAGGTACAAACTCTGACATTGGTGCCGAGCCATCAAAAGCCTTGGCCAGTTCCCAGGGCAATCCTTTGGCTTTGAGTTTGGCTTGTAAGTCTCTGGCTGTGAAGTCAATACCGATTCCGATTTGGTCATAATATTTATGAGAAAATCGTTCTTCTACGTTCTTGCCCGATTTACAAATTTTTAGTACTATTTCAACTTCGTAATGAATATCTGACGAAAACTCTGGGTAAAAAAACGGGTCGCCATTTCGCAGTATAGCCGTATCGGGTTTTGTAAATATAACAGGAGCATCGGGGCGTTCGTTATTGAGTTCGGCAATGTGGTCGGCATAGTTGCGGCCAATACAAATTATTTTCATAGTAATAACAGCCCCCCAACCCCCAGAGGGGGAGTTTTTATATGTAGGGGTATTCATTTAAAAATTTTATTCAATTCTTTAATTTCAAAATCAAAAGGTACTTCGTTCATACACTTAAAATGGCCATGAGGACATTTGTTATGACCAATTTTTGAGCAAGGGCGGCAGGCCAATGAGCGGTTTTCGATAATTGAAAAATGTGTTTGATACGGGTACATTCCAAACTCAGGGACGGTATTACCCCAAATAGAATACACTTTTTTCTTAAAAGCCGCTGCCACGTGCATCAGGCCAGTATCGTGCGAAAAAACCACCTTTGACTGCTCAATGACCGAAGCCGACTGATTGAAATTATATTTGCCACAAGCATTAAATACCAAATGTTTGCCTACCGCCTGCTCCACAAAATCACCATCGGCAGCGTCTTCTTTGCCACCCAGTAGTACAATCGGATAGTTGATTTTATTGCAAAGTTCGGCGATTCGGGCTTTGGGTAGTTTTTTGGTATTGTGCTGGCCACCAATCGCAAAGGCCACGTAGCTGCGCTGGTGCGTTTCGGGTAGCCAGTCTCGTTCTATAACGTCTCTGTATGGCACAAAATAGTCAAGCCCCACGTGGTCGTTTTTGACAGATAGCGTTCTGACGGTTTCCATGTACCTGTCCACAATGTGTATGTTGGGCAGTACGTTCATTCGCATATTGACGAGTAGCCATTTTTCCCAGTTTAGTTTATTAAAGCTATACGACTGAACCCCCAGCGCAATTCTAATTTGTAACGTTCTGAGGTTGTTGTGTAGGTCAATGATAATATCAAAGTTTTCTTTTTTTAGCTGTCCAATCATTTTCCAAAGGCTACCATCGAGGGTATGAATTTGGTCAATGTAAGGATTGTTTTCAATCAAAAATCGAAAAGTGTTTTTGGTCAAATAGTGTATTTCTACATCGGGGCGTTGTTGTTTGAGACACCGCACAACGGGCGTTGTCAGAACGATGTCGCCAATCGAAGAAAACCGTATGATAAGAACTTTGAGCGACATAAGCCTGTTTATTTACGAGACGTTGTTATTGATTACAAAAATAGGTAAATTCACATCAAAATAATACCAATAAGCCATGGAAGACAATATTTTTGATATAAAAAACGATCGCCGCCTTAGCCAATATTTATACAAAACTGGATTTGGGCTTTGGTTGCTTTACATTTTGATGGGGAGTTCACTACTTAGTCAATACGCTTTTTATCGGCAAGAAGTTGCTTTTGGCTGTGGTTTTATGATGTTATCGGCACTATCTGCCTCATTAGTGTTCGACTATTACCATGCTCACAAAGAATTTGAAGTAAGATTTATATTGCTAATCGTCAGTACACTGGCTATACTTTTGGGAGTATATTTCTTCGTTTTGGATTAAAGTTTGCCTTCCAATCAATACCTAAATCGGGGCGTTCGGACGATTGTTTTTTTGCCGCCCAAGTTGGGTGCAGGCAAGGCATAAGACAATAATATTTCGTAAGACTGCGGGCTTTTGGTTTCCTGAAAAATCACAGTGGCATCAAATGCTAAGGCTATTCTAAGTCGATTTGATACTAAATTTGCCCCCAAAATACCCACCACCGAGTCCGACAGACGGTAAGTGATGCCTCCAAAAAAACGCTCGTCATAGGTAGCAATAAACCCAGCTTCGACAGAGGCGGCTTTCAGATTAAAATCAGTACCCGTTTTGAGCATCACCACTGGCTGTACTTCAAGTGCGTACAATGGCTCAAATCTATAACCTGCCGTGACGTACATATTGGGTTTGAGGGTATTGGTAGCTTTGTCTGAGCCAAGCGAAAACTGCGACTGATTGAGGTGATTGACACTTACACCCACATAATAGGCCGCTGCATCGTACCAAAGCCCCAGTGCCAAGTCTGGTTTTGACTGTGCCACTCGCCCAGTACCAATCAGCGGGTCGCCCGCATCTCTGGCTCTGAGAATAGTATAGTCGATGGCTCGGCTGTATATGCCAGCCCGTGCGCCAATGGCCAAAGTATTGTCGCCAAGTTTGAGTTTATAGGCATACGATAGCTGTACTTCTTGGCTGTTCATTGCCCCGAGCTTATCGCTTACATAATGCACGCCCACGGCACTCTTGATAAAATTGAGCGGTATTTGTGCTGAGGCCACGAGTGTATTGGGTGCGCCGCCATCGTCAAATGTACCCTGATAGCCAGACCATTGCCAGCGATTGTGTAGTTGTAGCCGAGTTTGTCCATCGTTGGCAGTAGCGGCAGGGTTCCAGTATAGTTGATTGTACGGAAAAAGACTAAACTGTGCATCTTGTTGTGCTTGCGTTGTGGTTGCAAACAAGACCAATACCAACAAAAATATAACTGAATATTTCATAAAAAACATATGAATAGTAAGGTAAAACCGAAACGAGACACAATTAAAACAAAAATTTTAAACAAAAAAAATGGACTGCCAGAAACAGTCCATTTTTAGAACGAAAAATAAGTACTAAATGGTATTTGCTTTCTTGATATAAATTTCGATTGCGCCCGTCATCGACGGAGCATTGGGCATTGGAGCTTCTATGTCCAGCACCAAACCTGCTTCAATTACGGCCCGGGCGGTGGTTGGGCCGAAAGCCGCCATACGGGTGTTGTTTTGCTCATATCCAGGAAAATTGTCCATCAATGACTTTATACCTGACGGGCTATAAAAGCAAATAATGTCATAAAAGACATCGGTCAAGTCAGATAGGTCAGATGAAACTGTTTCATAAATCATGGCCTCGGTCAGTTGTAGGTCGTTGGTGTCCATAAATTCTGGAATATCCCTGCGCCGTTTGTCCGAACATGGAAACAAAAATTTTTCAGTTTTGTGTTTATTGATGATTTCCAATAAATCGGCTGAGGTTTTTTTGCCTGTAAATATTTTACGCTTTCTGATTTGAATGTATTTTTGGAGATAATGCGATGTTTGTTCAGATACACAAAAATATTTCATTTCGGCTGGCATTTCTATTCGGGCTTCTTTGCAGAGCCTAAAAAAATGATCTACGGCGTTGCGGCTTGTAAAAATAATAGCCGTATGTTCCAAAATATTTACTTTTTGCTTTCTGAAATCTCTAAAAGCAATTCCTTGGATTTCGATAAAGGGTCGAAAATCTATTTTGAGGCCATATCTTTCGGCCAGTTCAAAATAAGGCGACTTTTCGTCAGTAGGATAGGGTTGAGTTACGAGAATACTCTCAACTTTGGTCAGTCTTTCTTCTTGCATTAGGTGTGTGTGGCTCATCGAAAAATTAGACGCTTTTAAAATTCATTTAAACGCTTACTCGTCAAAGTGCATATTTTATGCCGATTATAAGTGGTACGAGTTCGGCGATACAAAGGTACGAAATTAAATATAAATTTTTAGTCAGCGCACTGTTCTTAATTGTTAGGTAGAGCAATAAAAGTCTTGAAAAATAGAATACAATGGCTGGATAAACAATAGTACTTGTGATTATTGGCTGCCAATCGACTACATAAAAAGAGGCTATCGAAATTCCAGAGAGCATAATTGTAAAAAAAATCAACGACGACTGAACTACTTTAAAATAATGAATATTGACAATCGAGTCCAATCGATAGAGAGACGAAAATAGATACAACGCAAAATATTTGATGATATATAGCCCAAAAACGACAAGTATTATTTTCAAAAAATCCCATAAATTTTGAATCAGTATTTGTTCGTTTGCCAAGAAATTATTTCCAGAAAAAAGATAATAATTTTTACTTCTAACAAAAAAATAGATAAACGATACTTCGAGTGAGAGTAGCAAAATAAAAAACAGATTGACTCTACTCAATGGACGGCCAACCAAAAACTCATCTTTGACATTGGTAGTAAGTAAATCTCTGACATCAACAAAGCGACTAAACGCTCGACTAAAACTAACAAAAAGAAACGCCGTTGTACAGATAATAAAAAACAGAGATACCACAAAGAAATTATTGAGTGGCGAAATATTACGTGGCCTAAGGCTCAAAAATGACTCATCGGCAATGTTGATAAGTTTTTCATCTCGGTTTGCTTTTTTATGACCTATCAGTACAGTTTTATCGTCAATACCCGAAGTACCATAAAAAGTGGCGAGTATTTGTGGTTTTTTGTATATCTGAAATAGACTGTCTATTGGTATCCGAGTCCAAGTTTCGGGTTTGAGACGTTGGTTAAGCGATGCGTCCAAAAACAAATAATTGTCTTTTTTTACATAAATCAACAGGTCATATTTCCGATTGCTCTCAATGTCTATCAATATACTCAAAGCAGACTCGTTTACGCTGTTTTGAGCTACAAATGGCACATAGTCTTTGTAGCTTTGGTCATAAATCAGCCAGTCGTTTTTGAAGTCATAAACAGTAAAGTAGTCTTTTTTGAAATCTATTTGAGCATGAACGACTTGTAGCGAACAGTAGTAAATAAAAAGACAAAAGCACAAGGCTCTTTTTCTGATTGAAAAAGAGCCTTGTGCTTTTGTCTCGGTATTAACATTAACTGTCATTGCGTTTTTATGCTTTGCCAAGTGCTTTTAGCATGGTTTCGCCAATGAGTGCTGGCGACTCTACAACATAAATACCACACTCGGCCATGATACGCATTTTGGCAGCAGCGGTGTCGTCTGAGCCTCCAACTATTGCGCCAGCATGACCCATACGGCGGCCTTTTGGTGCTGTCTGGCCTGCTATAAAACCTACAACAGGCTTGCGGTTGCCATCGGCTTTTATCCAGTGAGCGGCTTCGGCTTCCATGCCGCCACCTATCTCGCCTATCATCACGATGGCTTCTGTCTCGGGGTCGTTCATCAACAATTCTACGGCTTCTTTGGTTGTTGTGCCAATAATCGGGTCGCCACCAATACCTATGGCAGTAGTCTGGCCAAGCCCTACTCTGGTCAGTTGGTCAACGGCTTCGTAGGTCAATGTACCAGATTTTGAGACGATACCTACTGTTCCTTTTTTGAAAATAAAACCTGGCATAATACCCACTTTACATACTTCGGCTGTCATAACGCCTGGGCAGTTGGGGCCTATCAGTCGGCAGTTTTTGGTACTAATATACTCTTTGGCAATCATCATGTCTTTGGTCGGTATTCCCTCCGTAATACAAATAATGACTCCAATACCTGCATCGGCAGCCTCCATGATGGCATCGGCGGCAAACGCTGGTGGTACAAAAATAATAGAAACATTGGCAGCCGCTTGCTGAACGGCATCTTCGACAGTATTGAAAACTGGCCGATCCAAGTGGACTTGCCCACCTTTGCCTGGGGTTACGCCGCCTACAACGTTTGTGCCATATTCAATCATTTGTTGAGCATGGAATGTGCCTTCTGTGCCTGTAAAACCTTGCACAATAACCCGTGAGTCTTTGTTTACTAATACGCTCATTTGATAGTTTGATAAAAATACCTTGCCGTTTTTAGCGTACAGTATTTTGTGGTGTAATATTTTTTTTAAATATGCTGATTTTTGTCGTGGTAATAGCCCACAAAAATCAACGATTCGACTATGAGACCGACTATAAAGGTAAGTAAGTCGCCAAAAACAATCAATAAAACCATGATGAGCAAGAAAAAAGCCAATATCCAACTCCAATGAATGTCTTTTGTTTGTGATGTTTGTTCCATCTGAAAATATACGTTTTGTGAATTTGGGCGCAATTTAGTCAAAAATAAAGATATTGAAATATTTTTTTTTACTTATGTTTGTGTCGTTTTAGACATTAAAATTGAAGTTTAGAGTTAGCAAACAGATTTAAAATAACGCTACACAACATTTATCAGATACCCCACAGTCGAATATCCACCATATTTAACCAACTTCATGACAGGACAACAGAGAGTAATTATAGAACACATTACGCCACAAATTGATGGCGGTCGTTATTTTATCAAAGCCGTACCAAAACAAAAAATAGAAGTAGAAGCCGACGTACTGGCCGATGGCCATGACCACGTATCGGCGAGGCTACTTTACAAGCACGAAACCGATAAAGACTGGCAAGTTGGTGCTTTTAATAGCATTGGTAACGACCGCTGGGCTGGTGGCTTTGAAGTAAAAAAGGAAGGGTTTTATAGTTATGTTGTTGAGGGTTGGTTAGACCATTTGCTTTCTTGGGAACACGAAGTACATCTCAAAATAGCAGATGGGCAGCACATTAGTAGCGAGCTATTGGTTGGCTCAAAACTACTGACACGTATGGCCAAACGTGCCAATAAAACTGATAAAGAAGCCATCAAGGCGGCTGTTAAAGTTTTTGAAACTCCAGCCCAATATGACCAAGCCATACGTCTTGCTACAAGCGAAAGCGTCAAAAACTGGCTACACAAATATCCTGAAATAGACAATGCCACCCGCTCAACGGCTCTACGAGTATGGGTCGATAGACCTGCGGCTGGGTTTTCGGCTTGGTACTCAATGTTTCCTCGGTCGGCATCGGCTGTGGCTGGGCAGCATGGTACGTTCAAAGATGTTGAACGACTACTGCCACGCATCGAGCGCATGGGGTTTGATGTACTGTACCTACCGCCGATTCACCCTATTGGTATGCAGTTTAGAAAAGGGAAAAACAACAATACCGTTTGCCTGCCCAACGAGCCAGGTGTACCCTATGGCATTGGCTCTGAGTTGGGTGCCCACGATGCCATTCACCCCGAACTGGGTACGTTGGCGGACTTTAAAAGTTTGGTGTCAGAGTCAAAAAAGCATGGTATCGAGATAGCCTTAGATTTGGCTATTCAATGCTCGCCCGACCACCCTTGGGCCAAACAGCACCCCGAGTGGTTTAAAATTAGGCCAGATGGCACGATTCAGTATGCCGAAAATCCACCCAAAAAATACCAAGATATTTACCCAATCAACTTTGAGACCGAAGCCTGGGAAAGCCTCTGGAATGAACTAAAACGTATTATTTTGTTGTGGGGCGAATGGGGCGTTAAAATCATCAGAGTCGATAACCCGCACACCAAAGCCTTTGGGTTTTGGGAGTGGGTCATTGCCGAAACGCACAAGGTATATCCAGATATGATTTTTTTGGCCGAAGCCTTTACCCGTCCCAAGGTCATGCAGCAACTCGCCAAGAGCGGCTACACGCAATCTTATACTTATTATAGTTGGCGCAACTCTAAGTCTGAACTCATTGACTACATGAACGAACTGACTCAGAGCGAAATGAAGTATTATTTTAGACCCAACTTTTGGCCCAACACCCATGATATTCTCGTGCCTGCCTTGCAGTATGGCTATGAGCCTGCCTATGTTGTAAAGTTTTTTATGGCGGCCACGCTGTCGTCAAATTATGGTATTTTTGGCCCTACTTTTGAGCTAATGGAAGGCACGCCATTTCCTAAGAAAGAAGAATATTGGAACTCTGAAAAGTATGAAATCAAACACTGGGATTGGGATAAATCTAATAATTTGATTGAGATTATATCAAAAGTAAACCAAGCTCGCAAAGAAAACTCGGCACTACAAGAAACCAATAATATTGTTTTTTGCGACATCAATAACGACCAACTATTGGCTTATCTGAAAACGCACACAAACGGCAATCGTATTTTGTGTATTGCCAACTTAGACGTACACAACACGCAGAGCGGCATGGTTAAGATACCGCTCAATAAAATCGGTAAATCGGCTTGGGAAAGCTATCGAGTACATGACCTCATAACGGGAGCAGTTTATTATTGGACAGGCGACACCAATTTCATATCGCTCGACCCACAGGCTATGCCTTTTCATTTGTTCAGGATCGAAGACGTTTATTAGCCATCGACCCATCGTTGATTGAGGTTGTTTGTCTAAAATGTGTCAGCCGTAATTTACCAATAGGTCGCCCCGATGGGGCTTTTTATCTACAAACAGGTTGCCCCGATGGGGCTTTTTATGTTAATATTACTCATTTTAACTGCCAACAGTGCACATTTACGGTGTTGTTTTTTAGTTGTGCAACATGAGTAAGAGCAATGAAACAAATCAAACAATTATTTATTTGAGATGCCTGTAATCTTTCTTTTTTTCACGTACAGACAACTGCTTAATTACGTCTTCGTAAATACGCTCAAAATAATCGGGGTGGGTAGAATAAAACTGATAACTACGGTTAAAGGTCATGCTGTCGGTCTTGTACTGTTTGAAAAGCGATAGTTTCAGCCGTTCGTTTACTAATGTCGAGGTGTCTAAGTTAGACAGAGCCATTTTGTTTACTCGTGCCTCAATGACATGAATATCGACCAGTATTTTGGCCATTTCTTGTTCAGAAATCAGGTTATCGGGTTGGCTGTCGGTACTTTCGCAACCCAATACAAGCACAAAAGAAATAAGGAGTGTACCAAGATTTAGGTATTTCATTGTTTAGAATCAATTTATTTTTCTGCTAATTAGTACAACAAAAACGTTATTTCAAGGTTTTTGGGTTCTTTTTATTGAAATTTAACATTTACAGTGGCCAAAGTACCAATTTCGTTTAGTTCAGAGTTTTTTTGTAACTTTGCATTCAATCTTTTTTGGCAGCAAATACGAAAATAATTAGCGTATATCATTCAACGACTTCTCCCAAATATAATGTCCAAACGACAAACACCTGCACTTGTTTTTATATTTATTACACTCTTGGTCGATGTAATTGGCCTCGGTATCATTGTTCCGGTTATTCCACAACTTATTAGAGGTATGACAGACGGTACTGTTAGCACGGCTTCTCGCTATGGTGGCTTGTTGATGTTTGCTTATGCTGCCATGCAGTTTTTGTTTTCGCCTATTTTGGGGGGCTTGAGCGACCAATATGGCCGCCGTCCTGTGTTACTGATTTCACTTTTTGGTTTTGGTATCGACTATCTATTTTTGGCTTTTGCACCCACGATTGGCTGGCTGTTTTTGGGGCGACTTTTGGCAGGTATTGCTGGGGCGAGTTTTACAACGGGCAGTGCTTATATTGCCGACATCAGCACGCCCGAAAACCGAGCGCAAAATTTTGGGCTAATTGGTGCCGCCTTTGGTTTGGGCTTTATTATTGGCCCTGTTTTGGGTGGGATTCTGGGCGAACAAGACCCTCGATTACCATTTTTTGTAGCCGCAGGGCTTAGTTTGGCCAACTGGCTTTATGGCTATTTTATTTTGCCCGAGTCATTGTCAAAAGAAAACCGCCGCCCCTTTGACTGGAAACGAGCCAATCCAATCGGGTCATTGCTCAATCTCAAACGCTATCCTGTTATTATGGGCTTAGTGGCCTCGCTGATATTGATTTATATTGCTGGCCACGCTACACAAGGCACTTGGTCGTATTTTACAATCGAGCGTTTTGGCTGGAATCCCAAACAAGTCGGTTATTCGCTTGCCTTTGTGGGTCTGATGGTCGCTATCGTACAAGGTGGCCTAACACGGGTATTGATTCCAAAATTAGGCCCACAAAACTCAGTTTATTTTGGACTGTGTTTTTATGCACTGGGTTTTATGCTCTTTGCTTTTGCCAACCAAGGCTGGATGATGTACGCCATCTTGGTTCCGTATGCGTTGGGTGGTCTGGCAGGGCCAGCTTTGCAGGGTATTATTTCGGGGCAAGTACCTGCCAACGAGCAAGGCGAGTTGCAAGGCTCGCTTACAAGTTTGGTTAGTATCACAACCATCATTGGACCATTGATGATGAGCAATTTGTTTGGGTATTTTACAAGCAAAGCCGCCCCTGTCTATTTTCCAGGTGCAGCTTTTATGATGGGGTCTATCTTGACAATTATCAGCGTACTTTTGGCTTGGCGGACTTTTTCAAAATAGTCATGGGCGTTCTCGTTTTGGCCTAAATCTCATTTGAAATTAGATAGTTAGTAGCAAACTTCAAACAGATAGTAACTCCAAGGTTTCAAGATATTTTTTTTGTAAATTATGAGTAAGAAAAAACGAGTTGCAGAAGCCATAAAAAACGTAGTTTCAACTATGATGGACAGGGTAATGAATAATGTACTCATAAAAGACCCATTTATAAAAGAAGCCCACCATTCGGCAAAACCACTTTATGCAGCATTAGTGCCAGACGAAATTTTCAAAGGCTCACATTTTGAAAGACGGTTTGTAACACCATTTGGTGGAGTTTGGGAAAAATTAGCACAAGTTGTTGCTATTGAAGCACACGGAAATTGTGTATTAGGACATAGCGTAAATGGAACAGTTGGAAGTGAAAGTTTAAGGCGTATTCAGGAAGTTTTAAATCGACTTGAACATAACCCAAAAGGCGAACTGAAAGTAAAACCAAATTGGAAAGAAGAATTAGCATATATCCTAAAAGGAGGTGGAAAACCAATTCCTGTAAGTGTTACCTGCGACATTTTTATTCACAACGAAGAAACAAACACAAAATATGCTTTTGAAATAAAAGCACCTTTGCCAAACAGCGACCAAACGAAAGTAAGCAAAGAAAAAATGCTGAAACTTTTGGCAATGAATCCCAAG
>JAYVJH010000215.1:0-4174 GCA_043769455.1 Runella sp.
GCTTCGAGGGCTGTATTGACGGCAGTGTCGTAGCCAATGGTATGGTCTGTACCATACAAATCGTTGTCAATCGTGCCAGGTGCGCCTACGGTCGGAATACCAAACTCGTCAAAAAACACCAACGCACCTGTAAATGTACCATTGCCACCAATAGCCACAAGTCCCTCAATACCATGGCTTTGCAGTTGGTCGTATGCTTTTTGTCGGCCTTCTTTGGTCATAAATTCTTTGCTTCGAGACGATTTTAAAATAGTGCCTCCTTGCTGAATGATATTACTGACCGAGTGCGAGTTGAGGGAGTTAATGTCGCCTGCAATCATACCCGTGTAGCCACGAGTAATACCACAAACTTCGATGCCATAATATACACACGACCGCACAACGGCACGCACGCAGGCGTTCATGCCGGGCGCATCGCCGCCCGAGGTAAATACTGCAATTTTCTTCATCAATAGGTTTTGTTAAGTTTTAACTAATATTTAAGGTGTGGGTGGGAATGTCCTGTTTAGGAACTGCAAATTTATTTCTATTTTGCATTTAAGAAGCATTTTTTTGATTTTTCTAATACATTTTACTAAAATTTAATTTGCTTTACCGCATCTTTGCACCATGACTTACCTTAATAGTTCAATAAATACCAAAGGCATACTATCGCTAATTGTTAGTATTTTAATTGCGTTTATTGTTCTTTTTTACTTCGCTATACTTGGTTATTTTCAATACGATTTTCCGTTTTATGACGACTACAACGTCGTACTAAAAACTATTTTAGATTGGCAAACGACCACTTCTTTTTCTCAAAAAATAGCCCAGTTATTTGCCCAACACAACGAACATCGTCTTGTTGTAGTACGCTCAATATCACTTTTAGACTATTTTTTAAGGGGTAAAATTGTATTTACAGACCTTATTTGGCTCGGCAATTTGAGTTTGTTAGTTGTTGGCTGGGTACTTTATAAAAGTCGTGGGTCATGGGTCGTGGGTCGTGGGCAAAAAACATCTTCACCGTTTTTCACTTTTCACTTTTCACTATTCACTACTTCTCTGCTTCTTTTCCAGTTTCAGTCGTGGGACAATCAGTTTTGGGCGATGGCCTCAATTCAAAATTTTGGTATTTATGCTTTTGTTTGCCTATCCGTCTATTTTGCTACTCAACAAAAACCATGCCTTGCGCTACTTTTTGCAGCATTGTGTGTAGGTACATCGGGTAGTGGTTTGTTTATTGTTCCTACACTTTTATTGTTTTATTTTATCCAAAAACAATGGCGTAATCTAACTATTTCGGCTGTTGTTTTGGGTACTTTGTGTTTACTTTACTTTTATCAATATCAATCATCGTCTCAAAACGGCTCTGTTATCAATCGCTTGCTGCATGGCAACTGGCTCGAAATGGCTATGTTTTTTGGTGCATTTTTGGGCAATAATCTATATCACCCTGCGCTGCCGTTTGTTGCCCCAGTGGTTGGCTGGGTGGGTGCTGGTTGGGTACTATATTTGCTTTTTAGCAAATACTACAAAGTCAATCCAACGCTATTTTATATTCTCGTTTTTATATTATTAACTGCCATTGCGGCAGCACTCTTACGGTCGTCTCGTGGCTTAGAGGGTGCGTATCCATCTCGCTATCGTATTACATCATCGTTGTTTTTGGCCACAATTTTCTTAACTTCAATGCACGTTTTAGAATCTAAAATCAGGTCTTGGGTTCTGGCTATTGGCTTGATAGGTAGTTTGGCGTTGTATGTGCTATCGATTTATGTTTATTTTCCTCGAATCAGAAATAATCAAGAACTTCGCATGGCCGATGCTTGGTTTTTTGAGAATGGCTACAACGTAGCTGGCCATTTTGATAGTGTATTTGCGACCGACATTCTCAAAAAATCTGATACTATTTTTGGAGTACCAAAGGTCGAGGCCAGTCATTCATCAACTTTTGACATTTTTTTAAAAGTTGTCAAAAATAAACCAGATACAAATACAGAATACGGCATAGACTGGATAAACCCTTCAAAGTCGGCCATCAAGGGTTGGGTACGATTTTTGAAGCCTGTTACGGCTCAAAAAATATATGTTGTCGTCAATGGCACGGTTTATGAAACATTGTTTTTTAAACGGTATGATTTGGTAGCCTCCCAAAAATCGGCCGCTTATCAAGACACAGGTTTTTTGGCTATGTTACCCCCGATGGTTAATATTTCAAAACAAAACTGGTACTTGATAGCCACCAACAATCGAGGTGAGCAGGTGCGGATTGATAATGTAAAATGAATAATTGATAATGAATAATGAACCCCTAAAATCTAAAAGTACATATTATATCTGCTTTTTGTTTTTGTTTTTTGTACTTTGTCGGCTGCCTGTTATTCTGCACAATCAAGAAATAAACCCAGACGAAAGCCAAGTATTGACCCAAGCCCTGACACTCAAATTTGTGAGTCCTGTTTGGGGAGTAGCTGTCGATGGTACTACTTCGGGGCCGCTCAATACTTATTTTTTGTATTTTCTCAATAGCCTCGGTTTGCCGCTCGATTATACCACTGCTCACTTGGCCAATGTCATATTGTGTGTGTTGAGTTTGATTGTGATTTTTAAAATTTGCCAAAAACTAACTTCCAACTATTCAGCGCAAATAGCCATACTTGTTCCCACATTGTTTCTGAGCATCACCCAACATGCCGATTTGGTAAGCTACAACAGCGAAACGCTATCTGTGCTGCTGACTTCGATTTGCGGCTATTTATTGGTTTCTATTTATCAGAATAATAAAAAAAAACATGAGATGTGTGATGTAAGTATTTTGGAAAACGATACACCAAATACAACATACAACATACATCATACATCTGGCATCAACAAAAACATTGCTCTTCAAATATTTATCTTAGGTTTCACAGCCAGTCTTGTACCTTTTGCCAAAATTCAGGCGGTCTTTATTGTGCTGGGTATTCTTGTTTTATTATTGATTGTACTAATCCATCAAAAAATACATTTTAAATATTACGCCATCGGCATTTTTGGGGCGGTGGTTTTTCCATTGTTTTTCTTTGGTGTTTTGTTTAATAACAACGTGCTGGGCTATTTTCTAAATCACTACATAACTGGTAATGCAGCCATTAGTAAATTTGGCGAAATAGACGGACGAATGACAATGACCTCAGTATCAGTATTGGACAGTTTCAAGAGTGTCTTCATGGGCATCGGTCAATCAAGAGATTTGATGTTTTTGATGTTGAATGTCATAGTCGTTAGTCTTTGGGGGCTATTTAGTGAAAAATGTATAGCTAATAGTGAAAAACTACTCTCACTTGATGCTTCTCGTTTTTCACTATTCGCTATTCACTTTTCACTTCTCACTATTTCACTATTTACCCTCTACGCCATTGCCAAGCCAGGCATTGGGCGAGTACATTATTTTTTGTTTTTGTTGTTGCCCCTTACTGTTTGGGTGGCAGTGGGGGTCAATCAGTCATTAGTCGTTTGTCATTGGGGGATATTTAGTGAAAAACGTATAGCTAAAAGTGAAAAACGATTCCCACTTTTCACTTCTCGTTTTTCACTTCTCGCCATTCTCGTAGCTACCACTTTGCTTAACCTCGCTTTGCGATACAAATCTGACGGGACTTTGAATAAATACAAAATGCAATTAACGATTCCTGCCACGACTTTGGGTTTAAAAATCGCTGAATATACTAATCCCAACGAAGCCATCACGATTTGGGGCTGGGCTTGCAAGTACCATGTTGAAATCCAATCGCCACAAGCCACACGGCACAACCATTCGATATTAGAAACCATCGAAAACTACCCGTATCGGTCAGACTATTATCAGGAATATGTACAAGAATTAACCCAAAACCTACCACCAGTTATTGTAGATGCCGTTGGGGCAAAGTCGTCTGGAATAAACAATCGGGGGCGTTATAACTTAAATCAATATGAGGCATTAAGAAATTTGGTAAATAACAACTATTTTGCGGCATCAAAAACCAACGATTATGTGGTGTATGTCAGAAAAGATAGGTATTAGTGATGATGAATAATAAATTGGCTTTTAAGTTTCGTAAATTTCAAGCTACTATCGAGCAGGTTGTTACCGAAAAAGGATACACGGAACATGATTTTGAAGCAATGGGTAAAGCGCATAACAGAACGCCTTATAAATTCGCTTCGTGGT
>JAYVJH010000216.1:0-1839 GCA_043769455.1 Runella sp.
CAAGGGCAGGTGTTGGCCGCAATGCTGGCGGCACAACAACTAAACAACAATGAAAAACGGAATACCGACAAACCGATTTTTGGTAGCTATATTATTGGCCGGGATTGGTATTTTTTGGCATTAGTCGGCAAAGAATACGCCATCAGCAAAGACTTTTCGTGTGTTGCCAACGAAGTCTTTGATATTCACCGAATATTGAAAGGACTAAAAGTGCAGATTGACAGATTGATTTAGTCAAAGTCAATTATTCGCCATCAATCTCTACGTTTTCCAAAATATAGTTTAGCTCATAAATATTATCGGCATTGAGGCGGAGAGTGCCTTTGAAAGTATGCCGCTCGTCTGTTTTGAATTTGCGATTGGCTTTCTTGAATTTCAGACCTACTACCGACTCTGGGCCAGCACCTCCACAAAAAAAACAAGCACTAAACGGAAACGCCGACAGAGCATAAAGATTGGTTTCTATGTCGATAGGCAACACGTAGCCAGTCAATAGCACTTCTTTGCTGTTGAGCTTGGCAATGTTTGGGCCAAACGACGGATAAAGCATATAAACCGACTCTTCGGCATACCATTTTTTCTTGAAAGTTACATCTCTCAGTGTTTCCCACGTAATCTTAACAGGCGCAGCACTTTTAAGGGCTTTTTGGGTAGGCTTTTTGGCTGGTACAGACTTGGTAACACCCCCAAACGACATGAGTAACGTGGCAAATGACAACAGCAACAACTTGGTTTTCATAATCTATTTTTTAAAAGTATTTTTTGAATATATTTCCCCAGAATATCAAATTCAAGATTGACGGCATGGCCTTGCTGGAGTTGATGAAAGTTGGTATGCTCGTAGGTATAAGGAATAATCGTTACCCTAAAACTGCTATCGGTCGAGTCAAAAACGGTCAGACTCACGCCATTGATACAGATTGAACCTTTTTCGACAGTCAAGTTGCCTAACGAAGCATCGTATTCAAAATCATAGAGCCAGCTACCATCAACATCTTGTACCTGTGTACAAGTTCCCGTTTGGTCGGTGTGGCCTTGCACAATGTGGCCGTCAAAGCGACCGTTGGCCGTCATACACCGCTCTACATTTACTTTTGTGCCAACTTGCCAAACTCCCAAATTTGTTTTTTGGAGTGTTTCGGCAACGGCCGTAACGCTATAAGTATCGGCCACGATATTTGTTACCGTCAGGCATACTCCGTTGTGGCTCACGCTCTGATCGACTTTGAGTTCGGTGGCCAAAGCCGAGCGTAGCCTAAATGTCAAGTTTGTACTTTCTGGTATTATTTCAACCACCTCAGCGAGGTTTTCTATTATTCCTGTAAACATGAGAGAACGATTTAGGGAAGCCTTCGCTTGGAGCGAAGGCTTCCCTGTACCAAATAAATAAAAAACTATTTCACCTCAACAGGTGGCTCTGTTACGTTGGTTTGTTTGCCCGAAATAGCATCAATCAAGTCGTGTAACATTTTTTCGGCATCTGGAAACTGCTCTTTTAGCGAGGCGGCACCGTCTGTTTTGAGTTGTTCAAAATATTCGGGAGCTTTGTCCATCACGCCCTCGGCTTGCGTTTTTAGTTCGCTGGCTTTGGTTTTGAGGTCTTCAAAGGCTTTCTCGCCTTCGGGTGTTTGTAGATACTTGTTGAGAGCTACGCCAGTGGCGGCACCCATAATAAACGTTGCAAGATGTTTGGCTGTTACCATGATTGTCGTATCTTTAATATTAAACTATAAAACAAAGCTACAAACGAAAAATCAATCAACCTATTGCATTTCAATTTTTTCGATTTACTTTTAATTTGGTTTTTGATTTGACAACTTTCAAAAAGTTGTCAAATCA
>JAYVJH010000217.1:0-16840 GCA_043769455.1 Runella sp.
ACTTATCATAATACCTCAAGGGCTTATTTGTCGTGAATCAACTCTCGCTCTTTTTCAATTACATCAACAAATCTCCACTTTTTTTGCTAATTTTGAAATGTATTGCAAACATAGGAGTCGTGGGTATATAGTATGGTGTCGGGAGTTAAATACAATGCTGTGAATCAGCAAGTTATCAAAATAAAAATACCGTATTACTTTTGGATATGTACTTAAAACACAACAAAAGCCCACTTGAAACTCTCAAATGGGCTTTTTTATAGTTATTCAATCGTTGTTGAGCACTTATACAACACTCAACTTGACGGTATTGGTACGTTTTTTGGCATGGCTTGGCATACTAAGTGTATTGACAAAAATATCGCCTGCTTGCAGCTTACCAGACTTCACTAACTCGTTCTTGATGTCTTCAACTAAGTCGTCCGTTGCTTGGTGTTGGCGGTCGTAATATACTGTTTTCACACCCCAATATAGTGCCAGCGTATTCATCATACTTTTGTTGGGTGTAAAAACATATAAGTCGGCTACTGGGCGGTGGTGTGCTATTCTGAAACCTGTGTAGCCTGTTGTCGTAACTCCAATAATCGCCTTGGCTTTGGTGTCTCTGGCCAATCGGCAGGCACTCATCACCACGTTGTCGTTGATGATGTCGTTACTTGGGGTTTTGTTTACGTTGGCGTGGTGTCTGTAATATATTTTGGTATCGTCGGGGTCTTTTTCGGCTTCTATTTTTTCTACTTGCGCTATTGTTTTGGACATAGCTATTACTGATTCGATAGGAAAACTACCAGCGGCGGTTTCGGCACTGAGCATTACGGCATCGGCACCGTCCAGCACAGAGTTGGCAATGTCATTGACCTCAGCACGGGTTGGCCGTGGTGAGTCTATCATACTTTCGAGCATTTGGGTAGCCACAATAACTGGCTTACCGACACGGTTACATTTTTCGACAATCATTTTCTGAATCATTGGCACTTCTTCGGCCAGCATCTCCACGCCCAAGTCGCCACGAGCTACCATGATGCCATCAGTTACGGCAATAATCTCGTCAATGTTATCGACAGCTTCGGGCATTTCTATTTTGGCAATTACCCGTGCCGTACCGCCTTTGGCCTTGATAAAATCTTTTACTTTCTGAATGTCGGCAGCCTCTCTGATAAACGACAACGCCACCCATTCTACGTTATTGGCCAGCCCAAACTCTAAGTCGGCATAGTCCTTGTCAGTTACAGACGGCATCGATACACGGGTTTTGGGTAGGTTTACACCTTTTTTCGATTTTAACATTCCGCCATAAATCACCTCCGTAATCACGTCTGAGCCTTCGATAGCCGTTACTTTTACGGCCATTTTGCCGTCGTCGAGCAATAGCTGATGGCCTACTTCTACGTCATTATACATACCATCGTAAGGTGTGCTGACACGCTCGGACGTACCGATAATTTGCTGATTGGTAAAGACTAATTTTTGGCCTGGTACTATCAGCACGCCTTCTTTATTTTCAACGTTTCCGATTCTGATTTTTGGGCCTTGCAAATCCTGCAAAATGGCATTACTGATACCGTACTCTTCGTTATTGGCCCTGATGTTGTTGATGCGTTGTTGGTGTTCTTCGTGTGTGCCATGCGAAAAGTTTAGTCTATACACATTGACACCAGCCTGTGCCAATTTATATAACATTTCTCTCGAATCTGAGACGGGGCCTACGGTGGCTACGATTTTGGTTTTTTTGTTAAACATTGTTTTTAGGTTGTGTGTGGTATTGTTTTACTTTTTCAACGACAGTAGTTTATCTTGTAAATCTCTTAATTCTTGCTCGCTTTTAGTTATCTCATTATAAAATTTAGATTTATTTTTGGGTAATTCTAAAACAAAACCATTCATTTTTTCAAAGTCTAAATTATTGATATTTTGGCCTCTCAGCGTAGTAATATATTTACGGAAACTATATGACAATAATCTGTAAAATAGCGATTTGGCTAATTTTTCGTCTTGACAACGAATAATAGACAAAAAGCCACCAATCACACAGTCATCTAAGGTTTTGGTTATAAAAACTACTTTACCCAAGTGCTTTAAACTACCGCTGGCATTTGAAATAACGATGTCATTTATTTGTGGTTTTAGTTCTTGTGGTAGTTCATAATTTTCGTCCAAATGAATCAGTTTCGTTGTCAAATCCAACTGCCCAGTTTGTAATATTAAGTTACTTGCAGTTAATACTCTTTTATTGGTTTTGCGAGGTACTTCTGTTTTTTTGTTATAGACCAAACCACTAAAATAACTTAATTGATTACTTTTGATTAGGTCTGACAATTCGTATTTTTCGAGTTCAAAGGTATCTATAATATCGCCTAACTGACTATTGGACTGAATAATATAATTGTCGGATTCAAAATAAGAAGACGGATTGTCTAAAATAAAATTGGTTTTATGAAGTAGCGAATTTGTGTTTACATACATCAGATTATCTTGCAAGACGACTGGAACTGGTAGAATGGTATTTGTAAAATTGGCTTGAATGTGAGCATTTACTTTTTCGATATTCAACAAATTTTGTTCGTCATACAAGGCCGTTTCAATTTTGCCATATTCATTTTGGAATATTTCAAAACCTTCTCGCCCACGAGTTTTAGAATACCGATAACCCAAAAATGCCTCCTGTTCTTTTTTTTCACCCGAGTAAGCAACAACAGTTTTTTGATTATAATTGAGATAATTGACGAGCAAAAGACACAGTTCGTCATCGATGTTGCAGCTATCTAAAAAATCAGCGTTAAATAAATCAGTAGTTATCAAATTTAAGATATGCAATTTATCTACCATCAAATCCTCTAATATGTCATTCTCGCTTTTGTCTGTGCAATAATCTTGAATGTCTGTCAATGCTTTTTTGAGGGTTGCTTGCGGCCGTTTTTTTAAAAACAAACCAACGGTAGTGGTATTAGTTGGTTTAAAAGTTTTGTCTCGCAGTTCTACAATACCTGCAATTTTAAAATTGAGCAAAAGTAGTTTTCTGGTTTCGGTATAAATATGTGTTTTGGTATTGAGAATACTCAATGGTAGAATAATACCCGCAAAACCATTTTCTGTTAGTAGTTGGTGCGTTCTTTCTACAAACAAACATTCTATTTCTGAGCTTTTGGGACTAATAAATTTATAAAGCGAGAAATTATTTTCCCCATTTGTCAAATCTTGCTTAAAATTTGAAACCGAAAAAGGTGGATTTGAAACAATTATATCAAATTTCTCAAGCCTTTTTTGTGGATATTGTGTTGATAATATATTTGTAAAGTCTTTGTTTTGAGCAAAATCTCCCAGACCATCACCGTTGATAATCTGAGCGTCGCCATCGCCATATAAAAACATGGCTATCTTTGTTGTTTTGGCAAGACGATAATCTTTTTCGATACCATAAACATACTCTTTTGCCCAATAAAAGTTATTTTTAACGGCCAAAAACTGTTTTTGGATTCGCCCAACCAACTGCGACACGTCTATCGCCTCGATATACTGCTCAAATTCATCAATTGCTTCGGTCAAAAAATGGCCTGCACCACAAGCATAATCAATAATATAAGGTAAGATATTAGGGTTTCTATCTTGAATTTTCTGGTTGATAATTTCACCAATTGGTAACGCTTTTAAGAAAAAACGAGAAAGAGGTGTAGGCGTAAAAAACTGTCCTGCTTCTTGTTTGATACCAGTATTGAGTAAGTCCTCGAAGAAATCACCCAAAAATTGATGTTTTGCCGTGTATTTTATTTGGTAAGTTTGCAAAAGTTCTACGACTTCTTTGATTATTTGGTAGTTTTTGTTGTAAGTATCGGAATTATAAATATCTATAAACGAAAACTCGTTATCTGGCACAAAGTAAGTAGCATCAATTTCAATTTGTAAATAGTCATTAATGCCTCTACTATACAATTTACCAAGTCGTTCAGTCAAATTTTTATAGCTGTCATTGACTTTCCATTGAAACTCTAACTCGTCATTTCCATTTTTGGTATCTTCGTCATAAATTTTACAGACAAACAAATTGAATATTTTATTAAACGCATTTGACTTATCCGAAACAGCGTATCGGCGTAAGATTTCTGCAAAACTATTGAATAACCCTCGCCCAGTTTCTTTGTCTAACTCTTTGAGTTGGTATTTGAAAAGGTTTGTTTTTTGTGAAAAATAAAGTGTAGCGCTATCAGAAAAGATACTTTCGTTAATAAAGGATTTGTTCCAACTACCAAAAACCTCTTCATTGTTCGTGCCGTTCAATAGCGAGCAGTCAATAGCTTGAGCCATAAATGCTATTTCTTGGCTAACGGTTGAGGTATAAAGTACCAATAGTTTACTGGCATTTTCTTGAACGAAATAACTGAATAACTGCCCTCCATCTTCAATCATATTATTGCGCTCGCTGGCATATTCTTCACCCCATGTTTTACATTCGACGAGCGCATAGACTTTACCTTTAGAGTCTCTCAACAAAATATCGACACGGCCACTCGTTCCATGTCCCGACTTCCACGTTTTTTCTAACTCTATATTTTCTGGCAAATATCCTTTTTTCAATAATCGTAAGACACACTCCAACACAACCAAATTTTCGGGTTGTTTTAGATTTGAGGTCGTAGCGTTCCAGACTTTTATTTTTTGGCCATAGTCAATTTTCGATTTTTTGTCGTCTGTGTTATCAATCGTGATTTTAATAGAATATTCTGTATCAGAGCCAAAAAGGTTTGCGCCTTTTTCTGTAAAACCTAATTTTTGTATTCGTTCTATTAACATCATTTTTTATCATTATTTGTATCAAATACAGTCCACATCTATCACCACATTTACACCATTTAGTTTTTTGTCGGTCAATATGTCGGTTACTTTTTCTTGGATAAATGTTTTTGCGGCCTTAAAATTAACCTTTTCTCGCTCCAATTTTATCAAAATCTCAAACAAATATTGATTTCGTACTCTTTCTACAAGCGGTGCTTCAGGGCCAAGCACTCGGCTGTCGCCTATTTTTTCGGCTAAAGTCATAGCTAACTGCATGGCGGCACGCTGTGCTATTGATTCATCTAAGTGTTTTACTATCAGCTTGATAAGTCTTGTAAAAGGGGGGTACGCAAACTCTTGTCGCTCGGTGAGTTCGGCTTGGTACATGGCTTTGTAGTCGTTTGTGATTATTTTTTGCAGAATAGGCTGTGCTACATTTGAGGTTTGAATCAGTACTCGTCCTTGTCGTCCGGCTCGCCGCCCCGCTCGGCCACTGACCTGCGTAATGAGCTGAAAGGCTCGCTCGGTAGCTCTAAAATCGGGAAAGTGTATAATTCTATCGACATCAAAAATACCAACCAAACTCACACGGTCAAAGTCAAGCCCTTTACTAATCATTTGCGTACCAACTAATATGTCCACGTTGCCGTCCTCAAAGTCTTGGATTATGTTTTGATAGGCATTTTTGGCACGGGTCGTGTCTAAGTCCATACGGCTGACACGTGAGGTTGGAAACATAATTTTGATTTGGTCTTCCAATTTTTCAGTACCATAGCCCATCGTCCTGACTTTGACAGAGCTACACGAGGGGCAGGTTTTGGGTACGTCTTCTTTGTGGCCGCAGTAGTGGCATCGCAGTTCTGCGGCTGCCGAGTGGTAAGTCAGGCTCACGGCGCAGTTGTCGCAATGGCCAATCCAGCCACATTCTTCACATTGTAAATAAGGCGAGTAGCCACGGCGATTCTGAAAAATAATAGACTGTTCAGAATTGTCCAAATTGGCTTTGAGTTGTTCGAGCAATACCGACGAAAACTCAGCTTTCATTTTGCGTTGTTTGCGTTCGAGGCGCACGTCGATAAGTGTAAATTGGGGCATGGTAGCGGCACCAAAACGCTCACTTAGTTCGACAAAACCATAACGGCCATTAAGAGCATTGTAGTAGGTTTCGATTGAGGGCGTGGCCGAGCCGAGCAGTACTTTGGCTCGTTGGTGCTGTGCCATGACCATCGCCACATCTCGTGCGTGGTAGCGAGGGGCAGGGTCAAACTGTTTGTATGAGCTTTCGTGTTCTTCGTCCACAATAATAAGCCCGAGCATATCAAACGGCAAAAACACAGCAGAGCGCACGCCCAACACAATCTGATAGCGACCACTGACTACGCCTTTCCAGACCTCGACTCGCTCGTTATCTGAAAATTTAGAATGATAAATACCCAATTTGTCGCCAAAAACCTTACGCAATCGCCTGACCATTTGGGTTGTGATAGCAATCTCGGGCAATAAAAACAGCACTTGCGTACCACTTTCGAGGGCTTGTTGGGCAAGGTGAATATAGACCTCAGTTTTACCGCTACCCGTTACTCCGTGCAACAGTACGATGTCTTTTTGTTGGTACGCCACTATGATTTCGTCAAAGGCCCGCTGTTGTGGTTTTGTAAGTTCAATGTTAATACCAGCCGAAAAATCGGGGTTGACATCGGCAAATCGAGGAACGGTTATTTCAAATTCTTCAAAAATATTATTTTTAATCAATGTCTTTAAAGCTGAGTCAGATAGTTCTTCGTCTTGCGAAAAAAAACTTTTTTCTAAACCTACTTTATTTGTAGCTGCATCGGTCTGTACTGGTATTTTACTGATATATTGTAGTACTATGGCCTGTTGTTTGGGCTGTTTTTCGAGTTGATTGACGAGTTCGATGAGCGTTTCACGGGTTTCAAATCGACCAGTGAGTCTTACTTTTTTGACTGTCTTGGGCTTGTATTTTTCTTTGACTTCTTCAAACAATAAGATAGCTCGCTTACCTACTAAGGACTTAATGATTGCGTTTACGTTTATTGCCCCTACTTTTCTTGTAAGTTCTTCATAACTAAGCGATTCATGTTGCTTAATGTCAGTCAATAACTCTTTTTCAGAATCAGAAAGTAGGTCATCATAGGTAAAATCAGGGTTGAACTGTACTTTGGACTGGCTCGATATTTTTAGACCAGACGGCAGTGCCACGTTCATTACTTCGCCGATTGAGCAGACATAATACTCAGCTATCCATTTGAATAACTCTAACTGAAAAACCGACACCAACGGCTCTTCGTCTAGTAACTCTGCTATATACCGAGCTTGGTATTTGGTGGGTGGTTTTTGGTGTATTTGAGCAACTACGCCAGTTAGTATTCTATTTTTTCCGAATGGCACAACAACTCTGGCACCATTTTTGACAAGTGCAGACATTGCCCTCGGAATCCGATATGTGAATAACTGTGGTACTGGTATGGGCAGTATCAGGTCGGCAAACAGGGTAACTTCTTCTGATTCTTCAAAAAACATTTACTTGTAGATATGTGGTTTTGTATGGCTTGGGCTTATCAGACATATTTGTTATAAAAACTATAAATTTTAGTCGGTATTGGATTTAGTGGCAAGGTATTTGATAGTAAAAACAAAGACATTGAAATACTTAATAATACGAATACAAACTCACGTTAATTTTACGATATACAAATGAAAGACTATTTTAGCAAAATTCAGCAAAACGACGATGAATTAAAAAAAATGACCGGCCTAAAAACAGCAGAATTTGAAAATTTATATAAATCTTTCGAGAAGCTATGGTCTGCCTATTTTGGTCAATATACATTTGATGGTAAACCTCGTTTGAGGCAACCTGCGACTCGTAAAAATAGTATATTTGGCGAAACCAGAGAGGCACTACTTTTTGGTTTGATTTATTTAAGAAATGATTTATTGCAAGAAGAGTTGGCAAACCAGTGTGGTATAGACCAACCAAAGGCAAGTCGTTATTTATTTTTAATTCGTAAATTACTAAAAGAATCAGTAACTAAAAACGCCAAAGTATTGCCTCGCCGCAAGCGAGAATGGCTAAAAAGTGAACTACAAGACTAAAATAACCGATTTTTGTATTATCCAAACAATTTGATTGCGTGATTATAAACATCTCCACTCACTACCTTTTTTTATTATGAATTTTTTTACAAAGCAATTTTTTAGGTTATCATGCACAAAAGTAATTCAGAACATATCTGTTCTACTTTTTTTGATTTTGAGCCACTCCATCGCGCAGGCACAAGTGAGCGGTACTATTTTTAGAGATTTTGACCTTAATGGCGTTCAAACAGCAACCAATCCGTTTGAGCCAGGCATTCCCGGTACTAAGGTAAGAATATTTGTTGGGGCTTCTGCAATACCTATCATCAAAACAGTAGATGGTAGTGGAAATTACAGTTTTAGCAGTACCGAGGCACCCAAAGACAGTTTAATAAGGGTTGAGTTTTTTAATTTTCCAGAGGCATTAGCACCTACCACAACAGCACAAGGCTCTACTGACGTACAGTTTGTCAAGGCTCCAGCCACAGGCATAAAAGTAGGTTTGATAAGCGATGATGAATTTTGTAGAATTGGTCAGGGTTTGTCGGTAGCTACTCCTTGCTATGTGCCAGGCGATGCACTCGCAGGTGGTACTGCAGGAGCAGGCGATGCTATTGTGGTTTTTGACTATAACGCCTCTGGGCAAGCCAGCCCTACCAATTTTTATCCTACCCACTTAGCCACAGCCGCCCAGGTAGGCTCTACGTGGTCGAGTACTTATCAGAAAGAAACCAAAAAACTGCTCTTTGGGTCGGTTGTGCGCCGCCACGTGGGTCTGGGGCCACTTGGTACAGGTGGTATTTACAAAATAGACTTGGCATCTGGTACACCAGTAACCAGCTCCTATTTAGATGTCAAAACACTAAATATCAATACGGGGCCAGACCCACATACAGACTTGTTGCCAAGCAAGCTATCTCGTAGCAACGACTCACTTACGTTCCATAAAGCAGGTAAAGTTGGTTTGGCTGGCGTACAGTTTAGCCGTTATCAAGATACTCTTTATTTGATAAACTTATACAAGCGAAAACTGTATCGTTTTCCAGTAGCGAAGCCCTTGTTAGTACCAAACTTGGCTACTACTCGCGTCGATTCGTTTGATATTCCAAATCCAAATTGTTCAAATGGCGACTTCGCTCCTTGGTGCTTGAAGCAACGCAATGGCAAATATTACCTCGGGGTAGTCTGTACAGCCGAAACCTCACAAGACACCAACGACCTGAAAGCCGCTGTTTATGAATTTAGTCCTAAGACCAATCAATTTACTAATATCTTACAGTTTTCATTGAACTTTAAAAGAGACCCCGCCGACGCTTCTCTCCCAAACTGTATCAAAATAGACCGTTGGCTACCATGGACAAATACCTTTCCTGGTACTTGTAATGGCATGAAAGACCCAGCCAACTTGGTATATCCACAACCATTGTTTACCGATATTGAGTTTGACGATGACGGCTCAATGATATTGGGCTTTGCAGACAGATTAGGTTTACAGGCTGGCCAAGATCAGTTTGGTATAGCAAAAGCTGATACAGTAAGTCGTTATTATGGCTTTATGTCGGGCGATACATACAGAGCGCAATTTGCTAATGGAGTTTATACCATCGAAAACAATGGTCAATCTGGAAACCTATCAGGCTGTGGCGTTGGCAAAGGCGAAGGTATTGGTGGTGGAGAGTTTTTCTGCGATGACGAGTGGCGCTTGTTTACAGGTGGAGTGTTGGGCCACGGCGAGGTAACAAACGGAGGTGTATTTAAAGCCCCAGGCTTGCAGGAAGTACTTGTGTCGGCCATGGATCCTATTCAAACAGTTTATTTATCAACAGGTTTTAGGTTGTTTAGTACTGTCGATGGCGTGTCGAGCCGTGCATACTCGCTTTTTGCCCAAGAGCCTGGCACACTTGGTAAGTCGGGTGGGGTAGGTGATTTAACTGGTCTTTGCGACCCTGCGCCAGTAGAAATCGGTAATAGAGTTTGGTTTGACTGTAATCGCAATGGTGTTCAGGACGGTAACGAGCCTGGCATTGACGACCAGACCATAGAACTATACGACATGACTGCTGGTGGTACAGGAACGTTGGCCGCCAAAGATACAACTATGAATGGTGGACAATATTATTTTAATGACAAAAATGTAGCTGGTGGATTGAAGCGTAAAAATAGATACGAGATTAGAATGGCTTTGAATCAAAAGATTCCAGCATCGCTCAGCTCAAAACTAAGAAACTCGGCAAAAGTAGTTACCCTGAAAGATACTTTTATGGTAACTGCCAAACAAATAACTGGCTATCAAGACCCTACGACCAGAGATTCAGATGGTTTTTATAGTACTGATTCATCACAGATAAAAATTACGGTTTTGACCCAACAAAGCGGCGAAAACGACTATAAATTTGATATTGGTCTGATGGCTCGGAGTATTACTTGTATAAAACCAAATGCAGGAAAAGATACGGCATCGGCCTGCAAAACAATAATTAAACTCAAAGCAGCAACACAAGATGAGACTTGGTCGTTTTTGTCGGCTACTCTTGGTGGCTCAGTTGCTACTATCGACCAAAGCGGAAACGTTGCTGGTATGCTAACGAGTGGCGTGTATCGGTTTTTGTTGGCAAGCAAAACGGGCGGCTGCCAAGATACAATCGCTGTTACCAAAAATACATATAACGTAACACCTTTTGCCGATAACAGTATTTGTGTAGGCCAAAAGATTACACTCGGCTACCAGCCCAGCACTACTACCACGTATGCGTGGAGTACAGGCGCAACTACGCCAAGCATTGCAGTTAGTCCAATGGTTACAACCGACTATTCTGTAACCCTCACTTCATCAATTTCTAAATGTTCGGTGAGCGATACTGTCAAGATTGTTGTTGGCACAAAACCAAATGCAGGAAAAGACACAGTTATTTGTGCTACCAATACTATCCAACTCAAAACACCATCGGCTACCGAATCGTGGCGGTATTTGTCCGGTCCAGCCGCTGCCACAACTGCCAAAATAGCAACAAATGGCTTGGCTTCTGGAATGTCTATCAATGGATTTTATTATTATGAACTCAAAAATACCATCTTTGGCTGTACAGATACAATAGAGGTAAGACGCTCTACTGTAACACTGACGGCCTATATTACACAACCAACTTGTAAAAACAATACACCACAAGACGATGGCATTGTAGGTTTGACGTTATATACATCAGGGGCAAAATACGCCATCAATGCCAACCCTGCCGTCTTGCCAATTACGTCTGCTGGTTTGCCAGTAGTACCTGCGAGTGGTATATTGGCCAATAATATCTCAAACGCATTTGACAACGTAACAGTGCGACTGTTTCACCCTACGTCGGGTTGTTATAGAGATACAACTCTGACCGTCAAGTCGCCTACTTGTGGCGTGCCTTGTGTCAAGCCTACATTTGCGGCCACACCGCAAAACGCATCTTGTAATGGTACGGTTGCCAAAAATGATGCCCAAATACTTGTAACAAGTGCCTCAAATGGTACGACATACAGCTATGGGACAGACTCTACCCAGTTTAGTTTTACGACTTCGGTTGCCTATTCTGGTAGTAGTTTCAATATCGCAAACGTACCAAACCCAGCGGCAGTTACTACCTATTTTGTTAGAATTTACAACGGTACGGCCAACTGCTTTTTGACAAAATCGGTAACTTTGCGACCAACAAGCTGTACGGAGCCGTGTATAAAGCCAACATTTGTACTTACACCACAGTCGGCAAGTTGTAGCGGTACAGTTGCCAATAACGATGCAAAGATATTGGCAACCAATGCTACGATTGACACACGCTATATTTTTGGCGCAGATAGTACGTTGTTTTCTTATGCAGCCACAACAGATTTTATAGGCAATAGTTTCACAATTTCAAATCTTGCCAACACTACTACGGCCAAAACGTATTTTGTAAGAATCTATAGCAGTCTCACCTGTTTTACCACTAAGTCGGTCATTATTCAGCCTACAAACTGTGCAGTATCTTGTGTGAAGCCTTCGGCGTTTACGGCTACCGCTCTGTCGGCAACTTGTAATGGGTTGGTTGCCAAGTCTGATGCTAAAATAGCAGTTTCAGGAGTGTCTAATGGACTTACTTACAGAGTAGGAACAGACAGCACAGGCTTTGCTTTTGTAGGTTCAACGGCTTATAGTGGTAATAGTTTTACAGTCTCAAATTTGCCAAATCCAGCCACACCACAGACGTATTTTGTGAGAGTTTACAACGGTAAAGCTGATTGTTATACCACTCAAAAAGTAGTAATCATACCGACCGACTGTAAAGAGCCAACAGGAAGTATCGGTGATTATGTTTGGAAAGATACCAACAACAACGGCAAACAAGACGAAGTCGGAACTGGTGTAAAAAATATTCAGATAGAACTCTACAAAGCCGCTGGTAACGTAACAACAGGCGCAGCCATAGCCAAAGACACAACCGATGCCGATGGTAGGTATTTATTTACAGGTTTGCCATTGGGTAATTATATCGTTAAGATTCTAAAAACGTCAATTCCAGTAGGTTGTACGCTATCTGACTCTACCAATAAAGGTACTGACGACAAAGATTCTGACTTTAAATCAAACGGTCTGTCGCCAGTTGTGAGCATTGACCCAACCGACCCAATGCTCAAAGATAACCTGACAATAGATGCGGCTTTGGCAGTTGTGAAGCTACCTACGCCGATTGATTTAGAATTGACCAAAAAACTATTGGGCGATTGTAAACGTCAGATTGGCGATGAAGTAACATTTGAAATTACACTAAAAAATACCCACCCAGACGTTACAACATTTGCAGATAGTATTGTAGTGTCAGACTCGTTGGCCGCTAACTTTACATTCATAAAGGCGGTAGCTACTCAGGGAACATACAACAACACAACGCACCTCTGGGGCATGATGAGCCTGGGCTATGGCGAGTCGGCGTTACTGACTATTACGGCCAAAATCAATAACCTGAATTTCTTTGAAGGGGGTTCTATTTGCAACAGAGCGCAAATTCAAAAGGCTGCTGGTGTGGACATTGACTCAAAACCAGGCAACAACAATACAGCCGAAGACGATTATGCCATTGCCTGTGCCAGTGTACCAATAAAACTATGCTCGGCACGAAAAGACACAATAATTATTTCGGCACCCGCAGGTTTTAGTAGCTACCAGTGGTTTAGGAATGGTGTAAAAATAACAGGTGCAACCAAAGCAACGCTCGAAGTAGGCCAAGCTGGCGACTACACCGTAGAAGCTGGCCAAGGTGGCTGTCTTACCAAAAACTGCTGCCCTGCTTATGTAATGGACGAGTGTATATGCCCAGCCGAGATTTGTGTACCGTTTACAATAAAACAAACAAAGCGAAAAGGCGTGCCTGTAAATTGACGTTAGTATTTGAATTTAATAATAAAGCTAAAAGGCGAACCAGATTATGGTTCGCCTTTTGGCTTTTAGGTCAAAAAAACAAGTACTTATTCAAAACCAATACGGTGTTTTAATTTTGATAACTTACTGATTAACAGCATTGTATTTAACTCACGACACCGTACTATATACTCACGACTACCTAAATTGCGCTACCTCACAAAAGCCACGGCCACGCCACCGTCCACGTTGAGTACATTACCAGTAGATTTGCTCAAAAGACCGCCCACAAAGGCAAAACAAGCATTGGCGATGTCGTCTGGTAAAATAGATTCGTTGAGTAGGGTTCGTTTGGCATAATAGGCAGGTAGCTCTTCGACACTGATGCCGTAAGCCTTGGCTCGGCCTTCGGCCCAGCCGCCAGCCCAGATATTTGAGTCGGCAATGACAGCATCAGGATTGACGGTATTGACCCTAATTTTATCGCCACCCAACTCGGCAGCACTTAATCTCGACAAATGTAACTGCGCCGCTTTGGCAGAACCATAACCTGCATTGTTTGGCCCTGACACAAGCGCATTTTTGGAAACTATATTGACAATGTCTCCACCAAAACCTTGTTTTCTCATTGTAGCTACTGCGGCCTGTGTCATCAAAAATTGGCCTTTTACCAAAATGTCATAGAGTTTGTCCCAATCGGCAATCGTATGGTTTTCGATAGATTTTGAAATACTAATTCCTGCATTATTTACCACAATATCTACACCACCAAAAGCCAGAGCGGCATCGGCAAATGCAGTTTCGATACTCTCTATTTTTGTTACGTCAAGTAGGGTAGTGGCTACTGTATCTTTGCCAAATAGCTTTATAAATTCTTCTTTTGCCGTTGTCAGTCGCTCTTCGTTGATGTCATTTAGTATTACGCACGCACCTTCCTGGGCCATTTTTTTGGCAATGGCTTTGCCAATACCCCCCGCCGAGCCAGTTACCAAAGCCACCCGCCCAGACAAGGCTTTGGGCTTGGGCAAACGCTGCAACTTAGCTTCTTCGAGTAACCAATATTCAATATCGAACGCTTCTTGCCGAGGTAGTGCTGTGTATTCAGAAATCGCCTCTGCACCTTTCATTACATTGATGGCATTGATGTAATATTCTGAGGCCAATCGAGCGGTAGTTTTGTCTTTGGCAAAGGTAAACATTCCGACTGTTGGCAATAAAATCACAACAGGGTTGGGGTTGCGTATGGCAGGGCTATTGGCGTGTTTGCAAGTTTCGTAGTAGTCAATATAACCTTGGCGGTAGGTCTCAAATTCAGTTTCTAAATATTGCAGCGTTTCCAACGTCCAATGTCCGTTTTCGAGGATTAGTTTTTTGTTGTCAATAACTAATGGGCAGATTTTGGTTCTCAAAAAATGGTCAGGACAAGACGTACCAAGCGGTGCCAGTTTAGGTAGGTCGTTTGAATTGATAAACTCCAAAACACGAGAGTCGTCAGTAAAGTGGCCAACCATAATCGAAGCATCTTTTTTTGCCGAGCTACACAATCCCCTCAAAACTGGGGCAAGCTGCGAAGCTGTTTTAAGTCTTGATTCTTTATTCAGAATTTGCAGTTCAGTATTTTGTCCACCAAATACATTTTTGTAGTTATGTTCAAGGTATTCGGCACACGTCTCGATTACGTCAAGCGTATTGACATAACTCTCGTAGGCGGTGTCGCCCCAGGTAAACAGGCCATGCGACCCAAGTACAATACCTTTGAGTTTAATGCCTTTTGACAGGGCGTCTTCCAGACAATCACGTAGTTGTAGCCCCAGGTCAAAGCCAGGTCGCTGCCAACCTACCCAACCGATTTGGCCGTCAAATAGCTTTTCTGTTATTTTTTTACCGTCTTTGGCAGCCGCAATGGCAATGGCTGCGTCGGGGTGTAGGTGGTCTATGTGTCTAAACGGCAAAAATCCGTGTAAGGGCGTATCGATTGATGGGGCTTTTGAGGCCAAATCAAAAATACAATGATTGAAGAGTTCTACCATTTTGTCTTCTGTCTCTATGCCCTCATAAACGTTTTCGAGTGCCAGCAGTCTGTCCATATACAATGCCGCACAACCTGATTTTTTGAGCGTGCCAATGTCTCCACCAGAGCCTTTTATCCACATCACTTCGGTATTTTGGCCAGTAAGTGGGTCTTTGTCTGTAATTTTAACCGACGTATTACCCCCGCCATAATTGGTCAGGCGCAGGTCTGCCCCCAGAAGATTGGAACGATAAATAAATAAATCGACTTCGTTGGTAATTTGGGCAGCAACGGCCTCGTCCCACAGGTAGGACACGTGTTTGTATTGTTTCATTGACTAATAATGTGGTTTGACTTCTATAAGACGCATTTTACCCAAAACTATCTATTTATTGCACGATTTGGAGTATTATCACAAAAACTATCCTGATAATGCACTATTGTTGATTCAAATAGACGAGAAGATGTGATAATTCTTTATTCAAGCAAAACATCAAGCCAGACTTTTTTTTACAGTCAAAATATTCGGTATTGTTCTCAATCAATAGTCCGTTAAATAATTGGTTACGCTTCAAAGTGTATGTCTATTTATTTCGGCCTCTAAAACGATGGTAAAATAGGCTTAAATTCCTGTTTTATTGAGCCTAAGTTTCCATACCCTATTGTATTTATTACCTCATGTTACGCAAAAATTCCATAAGGACGTACTACTGGTACAAAAATAGTTCCATGTTTTAGCAAAACGAAAGTAACCCTATTTTCTCGTAAATTTCAATCAATTAAGTATATGCTCACGACTACTCCTTACTTCAATTTCACCTTAGTTGCGCCATACCCAAATTTCTCTTTTTGGGCATCTTCAAAGTGCCTCACATATTGATTTTTACTTAGTTTTCGGTGAATTTCTGTTTTCAGCACGCCATTGCCGATGCCATGAATAAAAGTAATGTCGGCCATACCTGATGCTATGGCATTGTCTAAGTTTTTCTGAAAAGTATTTAGTTGAATCGTCAGCATTTCAGAGTTACTGAGGCCAATCAAATTTGTCGTTAGTTTTTCGATGTGCAAATCTATAACCTCATTTGGTTTGGCGATAGGCAACGCCATTTTTTCGATTTTGGGTTCTAAAATCTTTTCTTTCAAATCATTTGCAGTTATGGCTACCGTGCTGTGTTCGGTGTCTAACTGAATGAGGTATGCTTCTTTGTTGAGTATCACGCTATTGAAGGTCTCATAGCCCGAAACTAATCCATTTTCTAAGTCCGTTACCACGCCCAAACTGTCTAACTTTTGGCTTTCTGGCTTACGAATTGGGCTAATGTCATGGATATTACACGCAAGATTCTTATCCTTGAAAAGGAAATACTGTTCTTTAACATGCTTATATTTAGCATATTAACATCTATTATGCTCTTTAAATCCCCGTTGAACATTCGACAAAACTTAACATACTCGCTATTATCTTTACTCAAACTATACAAGCGACTTTCTTTTTTACTCAACAACAAGCCGCCAAGTGATTCAACGTTTTTTTTATCTGACTTTGTTTTAATTGATTCGTCAAATTTGTGAAATAGCTTTGTAAGTTATCCATT
>JAYVJH010000218.1:0-13529 GCA_043769455.1 Runella sp.
CATTTGCCAATACAACAGGTACAACCATTGAACTTTATGATACTGACGGCTCACAAGGAGCAGCCCGAGCGGCTGGTATTGGCATAAATTTATACGATTTCAGGACCGCTTTTGATGGCCTAAATTTAATAGAAACTTGCGAACCAGAACCTCACAAACAGGCGCAGTATAGCGAAGTATATCAGAAATGGGAGGGTGTTCTAAATAAAAAAATAAACTTGTAGAGACGTATAGCACCTATTTCTATTGACCTTTATAAACTGCTTTTCGTTTTTGTAAAAATGCCATAATGCCCTCTGCCGCATCGTGTGAGCGGCCGAGTTGGTCTTGGTTTACAGCTTCGAGTTCGAGCATTTGAGCCAAATCTGACTGATACGACTGGTTTAAAACTCGTTTCATGACTCCAATGGCTTGTGTTGGAGCATTCTTATAATAATCAACTAATTGACTAACAGTGTTTTCTAATTCTGTTCTTGGCACGGCTTGGTAAATCAGCCCTATTTGAGCGGCCTCGGTTGTGGGTACTTTGCGGCCTGTGCTTGCTATCTCAAAAGCACGTTGCATACCTACCAATCGAGGTAAGAAAAAAGTTGAGCCTGCGTCGGGCATAAGACCAATGTTTACAAAAATTTGGCACAAATAAGTATCATCTGTCGCAACGATTAGGTCGCAAGCCAACGCCAATGAACAACCAGCCCCTGCCGCCAAACCATTCAATTTACAGATTACAGGTTTGGGTATATTTCTGATGGCCTCAATCATAGGATTGTAGTTAGTCCGTAGATTTTCGCCCAAACTTACTCCTCCGCTCATGCCCGCTTTGAGGTCTGCACCTGCACAAAAAGCCTTTTCGCCTACCGCCGTCAGCACCACAACTCGAACGGCGGCATCTGCTTCTGCTGTTTTTATGGCCGTGGTTATTTCTTGTATTAGCTTGGCATTGAGCGCATTATAAACTTCTGGACGATTGAGAGCAACGGTAGCTACACCGTCTTGTAATTCATAAATAATAGTTTGGTACATAATAAATATTTTAAATACAACGATTTGACGGCTCAATTTACAACAACCAATACGAAGCAACAAAACTAATTACAAAGCCAAGCAAACTACCAGCCACAATCTGCGCCACTGTGTGGGCATTGAGATATAACCGAGCCGAAAGCACAAGCCCCCAAACAACGATACTGATTAGTAACAAATAAAATAGACTATCGGCACTGTCTTTGACAATAACCGCCCATAGCACCCCTACTACCCCACTTATACCCACGGCATGTGCGCTGATTTGCCACCATAAACTGATAATACCTACACACAAAATTGTAACTGTAATAGTTGCCAAAACTATACCAATATCGGGTGAGAGACCAGAGGTTTGAGGTATTTTTATTCCAAAAAAATAGGAGACTAAACCATAGATACCTACCGTCAAAAAATAAGGAAGACGACGATCGGATAGTTTTTCTAATCGTATATTATCTATCAACTTCGCTCGATACAAATACAAAACTGCCAGCGATGGCAAAACAAAGGTAGCCAAAAACATAAATGCCAATAAACTCAAACGGCCATTGAGACCAATAATATCGACACCTACAATTTCGGGAGATAAATAAAATAAGAAGCCCAACAAAAAGCTGGGCATGAGCAATGGGTGAAAAACTACCGAAACCGTGGTGGCAACAAAAGCCTTGTTCATTGTGTTTTTATAACTGTTTGCGAAGTCTGGCTACTGGTATATTGAGTTGCTCACGGTATTTGGCTACCGTTCGGCGAGCAATGTTGTAGCCTTTTTCGTTTAATATTTTTTCGAGTTTATCGTCAGAGAGCGGGTTATTTTTGCGCTCTTTTTCTATCAAATCTTTTAATATTGACTTGACCTCACGACTACTTGCATCTTCGCCAAACTCTGTTGAAATACCTTCTGAGAAAAAATATTTGAGCGAATAAATACCAAACTCTGTCTGAACCGACTTGCTGTTGGCTACCCGCGAAATCGTAGATACGTCCATATCAATTCGTCCAGCTATGTCTTTCAAAATCATTGGCCTGAGCTTTGCCTCATCTCCGTCCAAAAAAAACTCATACTGATAGCTCACAATGGCGTTCATGGTTTTGAGTAGTGTGTTTTGCCGTTGCTTGATGGCATCAATAAACCATTTGGCAGAGTCTAATTTTTGCTTTACAAAAGTAATCGTTTCTTTGACGTTACGGCTCGTTTTATCGCTTTTGTCGTACATTTCCAGCATATCATGAAACGACCTGCTGATTTTGAGTTCTGGTGCATTTTTAGAGTTGAGGTGTACTTCCAAAATACCGTTTGTATTAGACACCAAAAAGTCTGGAATCAAATAATGCGCCGCACCGTCTTGCCCTTCAATGGCCCCAGGTTTAGGATTGAGCTTGGTGATGACCTTAATCACATCTTTCATCACCTCTTCGGTTATCGAGAGCTTTTTTTGTATCTTTTCGTAATGTTTTTTAGAAAATTCATCAAAATACTCCCCTACTATCTTTATGGCTGCTACCACTTCGGGAAGCCGCTGGTTTTTGCGTTGAAGTTGTAGCAACAGACATTCCTGAAGATTTCTGGCCCCTACACCAGCAGGCTCAAAAGTCTGTAGTTTTTTGAGTACTTGCTCAACCTCGCCTATGGTTACATAAAAGTTTTGAGAGAACGCCAAATCATTAACGACCGATTGCAACGACCGCCTAATGTAACCGTCAGACTCAATACTCCCCAATAACTGAATACCGAGTATTGTGTCTTTTTCGCTCAATTTTAGGTAGCCAAACTGTTGTATTAGGTTATCGTGTAGTGTAGATTGATTGGTAAGTGGTACTTCTCGTTCTTCTTCTGGATAGCCGCCATCGCCTTGCATTTTGTAGCCACCGTACTCTTCTTGATGTAGATAATCGTGTATGCTTATGTCGTGAGCTGGCTCAGAGTTATCTTCAAATGTATTGGTTTCTTCAAACTGTTGCTCGTCTTCTTTGGTCTGGTTCAATACGTCTTCGTCCATGCCCTCCTCCAAGGCTGGGTTGATTTCTAACTCCTCCTCAATACGTGCCTCTAACTCAGCAGTTGGTATCTGCAATAGTTTTATGAACTGAATCTGTTGAGGAGACAGTTTTTGTTGCAGCGACTGGTTTAGGCTTAACTTCTGCATACTATTTTGAGATTGTAGAAATTTCTATCATACTAAAAAGGCATTTTTGTACTCGTAAGCAAACAGGCATCAATTTTTGTGCCATTCCTCTACAAAACTCAAATTTATGGTACAAATAAACAAATATTTTTTCAATGTTTTACTAAAATTTACACAACAACAACTATATCAATCAGTTATACGATTATTTTTATCAAATGGTTTTTCTTTCCTTTACCAATCAATACATATTTATTGAGAAGTAACGCAAAATTAAGAGGCATACCTCCATCATTTATTTTGGTCTTATTGACACTCACTGCGTTGCCTTGAATAGCTCTTTTTGCCTCACCCTTAGACGCATAAATCTCGCCATTAGTCACCACCGACAGTAAATCTATTAGTGTTGAGCAGGTTTCAAAGTCTGTTTTTTGTATGTCAGTTTGTGGAACTCCCTCAAAAACAGATACAAAGGTAGCCTCGTCCATGGCTTGTAAAGTGTCGATTGTACCTTTGCCAAACAGTACCTGCGAGGCCGCTACGGCCATTTCATAGGCTTCAACAGAATGTACTCGAGTCGTTACGTCTTGGGCGAGTGTTTTTTGCATTAGCCGTTGCTCTGGTGCTGTTGCGTGGTGGGTTTCTATGTTTTCGATTTCGGTTTGGTTCAATAGCGTAAACACCCGCAGTAACCGTGGGCAGTCGGCATCTGAACAGTTGAGCCAAAACTGATAAAACTGGTATGGAGTTGTCATTTTTGGGTCGAGCCATACGTTACCGCTTTCGCTTTTGCCAAATTTTGTACCATCGGCTTTGGTTACAAGCGGTGTTGTGAGCGCATAAGCACGGTATTCGGCGGCTTCGTTGTTACCGTTTTCTTTTCGTCTAATTAGTTCCGTACCTGTCGTGATATTGCCCCATTGGTCAGAGCCACCCATTTGTAGCCTTACGTTTTTATTTTTGTAGAGCCAATAAAAATCATACCCTTGTAATAACTGATAACTAAACTCTGTAAATGAAATACCTGTTTCTAATCGTTTTTTGACAGAATCTTTGGCCATCATATAATTGACAGTCAGCAATTTGCCTGCTTCTCTCAAAAATTCTAAGAAACCAATACCCTTAAACCAATCATAGTTATTGACCAACTCAGCCGAGTTTTTGCCACAGTCAAAATCTAAAAATTTAGACAACTGGGCTTTTATACATTCTTCATTATAGCACAGGGCTTCTTCCGACAAAAACGACCGCTCGGCAGCCTTACCCGATGGGTCGCCGACCATACCAGTAGCGCCGCCTACCAATGCAAAAGGTTTATGACCACAAAGCTGGGCTTGTTTGAGTAGCATAATTGTTGCCAAATTGCCAATATGTAGCGATGCGGCTGTGGGGTCAAAACCGACGTACATTGAAGTCATTTCTGAGTTGAGCTGTTGCTCAGTGCCTGGCATCATGTCATGTAGCATGCCTCGCCAGCGAAGTTCTTCGATAAAGTTCATAGTTAGTGTTATGTGTATATACGCAAGACTGGAGATTATAGATTTATCTGAGAGTAATCGTACAATGATATTTTTCTGCTCTCACTCCACTGGCTGAAGCCAGTGGCAATTTATTTGCTTTTAGATTTCGAATTGCCCCCAGATTTATCTGGGAAAACTAAAATTCGAGCAAATGCACCACGTCATCTTTTTTGAAGAGATAAGATTTTTTTTGAGACTGATAACTCGCATTAACCAAGTTAGTTTGGTCTGCAAAAGTATCAAGCAAAAGCGCATTTTGAATAGTGTAGCCCGCAATACCCTCATTGACAGGTATTTCTATGTAAACCCAAGTAGCATCGCCTTCTTGTTCTTTGCCAATGTAAGTAAATATTTTTTTTTGTTTTTGGGGTGTAATCAACGCAAAATACTGGCGAATATACCGCTCAACGAGCTTATCATTTTTGTCGTTGTTTACTATCACTATTTTTGGGTCGTTGTTTGTATTGCGGAGTGCTTTTTCGAGGTCATCAGTAAAAAGTCTGATGCTAACCTCAAACGTTTTGTCTTTGGTGTTGTATTCTAATCTGGTAATACTGGTGTGAAAGTCGTGAGCAGAAGCGGTGCAGAATGTAGAATGAAAAGTGAAAAGTGAAAAGTGAAAAACTAGCAAAGAGTTACGAAAAAAAATATTTTTTCGTAACTCTTTGCTAATAACTGATGTCTCAACAAGCCGATTATTATATCTATTCACTTGTATCTACTTAAAAAACTTAAAAATATCGTTGCCAAACGAATAGACCATCAAGCCAAGTAGTATGAACATACCAATACTCTGCGAGACCTCCAAAAACTTATCAGACGGCTTGCGGCCTGTAATCATTTCATAAAGCAAAATAAGTGCATGGCCACCATCTAAGGCTGGAATCGGCAATAAATTCATAAACGCCAGTACCATCGATAGCATACCTGTCAAGAGCCAGAATTTTTGCCAAATCCAAACACCCCCAAACATTTGAGCAATACCGATTGGGCCACTCAATGCTTTTGAGGCTGCTACTTCGCCTCTAAAAATCTTGCCAAACCCTTTGATATTGTCAATCACAACATTGAAAGCGTTGTTTGTGCCAACTACAAGTGCATCAACAAGGCCATAGTCGACGTGCGTGGTTTTGAGTAATAGTTCTGGATAAAACCCTATTTTACCATCTTCGTTTGGCCTAACGACCATATTGACAGTTTGGCCAGCACGACTGACGGCAAAATTGAGGTCTTTGTTTTTATTGTTCAGCAGCACATCTTGCAATTCATGGTAAAACCGTACAGGTTGATTGTTGATAGCCACAATGCTATCGCCCATTTTCAGACCTGCTTTGGCTGCTGGCATAGCTGGTGCAACCTCGCCAATTTTGAAAGGCTCAATAGGCTCTACAAACTGCCTAATATTTTTTTTGTCCGATAGCTTATTTATCAAATCGTTGGGTACATACACTGTCAGTTGTTTGCCATCTCGTTCGACTGTATAATTACTGTTGTTTTCGATAAACACTTTCCTGATGTCGGCAAAATCGTCAAAAGGCTTACTGTTGATGGCCACAATTTTGTCGCCTGTTTTCAAGCCTATTTCTTTACCAAACTGCTGGGCTACAATACCGTATTTTGCATCGGTGGCTTTGAGGTAGTCGTGGCCATAATAAAGCGCCATACCTACAAAAATTGCAATACCAATAATGACATTGACAGTAATACCGCCTAACATCACGATAAGACGTTGCCAGGCTGGTTTTGACCTAAATTCCCAAGGTTGCGGCACAGATTCGAGTTGTGAGGCATCTTTGTTTTCGTCTATCATACCAGCAATATCAACATAGCCGCCAAGCGGAAACCAGCCCAAGCCATAGGTTGTGTCACCAATTTTCTTTTTCCAGAGCGAAAAGTTTAGTACGTTTGGCAATGGAAAAAGAAAATCGAAGAACAAATAAAATTTATTGACTCGCATCTTAAACCACTTGGCCGTAATGTAATGTCCCCACTCGTGTAATCCTACCAAAATCGACAGTGCCAACAGCAACTGTCCTGTCATAATTAGTCCTTCCATTTATCAGTTATCATTTATCACGGGGTTGTCCGTGCGGTTATCAGTTGTCGTCCGCAAAGCGGACAAAATCACTTTTCGTTATTCACTTTTCACTAATTTTTGCGCCATTCGTCTTGTTTCGGTATCTGTTTGTATATAGTCGTCAAGAGTAGGCTGCTGTATAAACGTTACACGCTGCATACAAGTTTCGATGAGGTCGGACATTTGCAAAAAACCTATTTTATCTTCCAAGAACGCTGCCACGGCTACCTCATTGGCGGCATTGACGATACAAGCCAGATTACCTCCCCGATTGAGTGCTTCGTAAGCCAGCGGCAAGTTACGGAAAGTTTCTAAGTCTGGGGCCTCAAATGTGAGGGACGGGTAATTTAGGAAGTCCAAACGTGGAAAATCGGCTTTTAGTCTATGTGGGTAGCTCAACGCAAACTGTATAGGCACTCGCATATCGGGCAATCCCATCTGTGCTTTGATGCTACTGTCGGCAAACTGCACCATTGAATGAACGATACTCTGCGGGTGAACAACGACTTCGATTTGAGACGGTTGTAGTCCAAAAAGCCATTTGGCTTCAATAACCTCCAGCCCTTTGTTCATCATCGAGGCCGAGTCTATGGTTATCTTTGCCCCCATTGTCCAGTTGGGGTGTTTGAGGGCTTGGGCTTTGGTAACGTGCAGAAGGTCATCACGGGTTTTGCCTCTGAACGGCCCACCCGAGGCGGTCAGTATTATTTTTTCGATAGGGTTATGAAACTCTCCAATCAGGCACTGAAAGATAGCCGAATGTTCAGAATCTACTGGATAGATATTAACGCCTTTTTGGGCAGCGAGTGCCGTTACCAAGTCTCCTGCTACGACCAATGTTTCTTTGTTGGCAAGGGCAATGTGCTTGCCTGCTTCGATGGCTTTGAGCGTAGGCAGTAGCCCCGAGTAGCCAACCATTGAGGTAAGTACTACGTCAATACAATCCATTTGAACTACATCGGCGAGGGCTTTGGCACCCGAATAAACTTTGATGTCGAGCGGGTCGAGAGCTGCAAATACTTTGTCGTACAGGTCTTCGTTACCAATGACCACTACATTGGGACGAAACTGGGCCGCTTGCCGAATCAGTAAATCAGCATTGTTTTGGGCAGAGAGTACTTCTATTTCAAATAGTTCGGCATTGGCTGCCACAACATCTAATGCCTGGGTACCGATTGAGCCTGTTGAGCCAAGTATGGCTATGTGTCGTTTTGGAAAATGCAATGTTATGGTATTTCGAGGGGAAACTCTACACTATTTTGAACAATCTTCAACCACAAAATTACTCAAAAAAAATTAGAAAGAGTTACGGTCATTCAATAACTTTTAAGTATCCAACACACTCCATAGCTTCACAACCTCAACCGCTTCTTTTACGTCATGTACCCTTAATATTTGTGCGCCTTTGTTCAAGGCCAGTATATTAAGTGCTGTTGTGCCGTTGAGGGCATCGTCGGCTTTGATGTTAAGCGTGCGCCATATCATTGATTTTCTGGATATTCCAATCAAAAGAGGGCAGTCCAAGATTTTGAAAGATTCTAAGTTTTTGAAGAGTTCAAAATTTTGACTTACATTTTTGGCAAAACCAAAACCTGGGTCAATGATAATATCCTTCACACTCATTGCCCGTAGCTGTGCTATTTTTTGTTGAAGTTCAAATATAACATCGACCGTCAGATTATTATAGTTGTTGAGTGTTGTCATTGTCTGGGGGTTGCCTCGGCTGTGCATCAACACGTAAGGTACTCCCAAAGTCGCAACGGTTTCAAACATTTTGGGGTCTAAATTTCCCCCAGAAATATCATTAACCACCGCCGCACCAGCTTCAACCGCCTGCCGAGCAACGCTGGCTCGAAAGGTGTCTATCGAAACAATGGCTTTGGGGAAATATTTAGTAATCTGACTAATAACTGGCACAACTCTTGCTAACTCTTCACTTTCAGGAATGTCGTCGGCATTGGGACGAGTTGAGTAGCCGCCAATATCCAGAAACGCTGCTCCTGCGGTTATCATCGCTTCGGCTTGCCTCAAAGAATCTTCGATTTTGGGTACACGACTGCCCGCATAAAACGAATCGGGCGTAACATTCAAAATTCCCATGACCTTCGGTACAGATAAGTCTATGAGTTTTTGGTTTATATTCAAGGTTTTTTTCATAATTTCGCAAAATTAAAAAGTATTTTGTCAATCGAATCGGCGAACCATTTGGTGGTCTTTTTGTTTTATTGTGTTCTGTTCCGTGGCCTGTGTCTTCACAGGACATTGCTCTGGTCTGTGATACACGGAGAATGGAATATAGTCATTCAATAACTCTACCACTCAATCATTCAATAACTCATTAAATGTCTCAAACAGAACACGAATATCGCACTACCATTGAAAGTTGTAAAGATATATTTTCAAAAAAAAACCAAGACTACGGCCCTTCGTGGCGTATTTTGAGGGTGTCGTCTATTACCGACCAGATTTTTATCAAAGCCCAGCGCATCAGGACTATTCAAGAAAAAGGATTTTCGAGGGTGGCCGAGGGCGAAGTGCCTGAGTTTATTGGCATTATCAATTATTGTGTCATGGCATTGATTCAGATAGAACTCGGCAACGACAAAACCGAACTAACAGCGACCGAACTGACCGACAAATATAACGAACAAATAACCAAAGTCATGGCTTTGTTGTTTGACAAGAACCACGACTACAACGAAGCCTGGCGAGATATGAGAGTCAGTAGTATGACTGATATTATATTGATGAAGTTGTTTAGAATAAAGCAAATAGAAGACAACCTCGGCCAGACGATTATATCTGAGGGTATTTCATCGGGTTATCAGGATATTATCAATTATGCTGTTTTTTGTTTGATAAAACTACAATGAAAAAGCAAATCAAAATATATACTCACCCCAACGACCCTTATTTAGAGTCGCTGGCCGTTGGTCGTGCTGAAAGCCCTGACAGGCGGTTTGTTCGCTTTTTTGAAGAGCGTAAAAAATTTAGAGAAATAATGGGAATTGAATATAAAGTGATACGAAAGATTGTTATCAAGAAAGTCGAATGGATTTAGACTGTGCTATAGTCTAAGTACAGAAGCAAATGGAAGCCTTCGCTCAGAGCGAAGGCTTCCACAGAGCCATTAAGGCTTCATTAACAAAACCACATTGTTTTTTACACCATATTTATAGTTACTTTTCTTAGTACCCCAAACATATAAAATTAACAACGCAATTAGTAAAATTCAACAAGAAATTGAAGTGATAAAAAAACACAAAACTTGCTTAATTGATGAAGTAGTAGCAGGTAAAATAATAATAGAATGAGCAGGGAAGTAGCAACTATAAACCAAGATGAATACGGTAACATACTGCAACAAGCTGTCGCAGAAATTCGTGATGCCCGAAATTTTGCAGCCAAACAAATAGCCAGTGCAGCCAATTCGGTTTATTGGAACTTGGGCAAGTTACTGTTTGAAAAACAAGTAGAAGAAGGCTACGGCAGCGGAGTGGTCAATCAATTATCTATTGACTTAAAAACCGAGTTTCCTGATATGGGCTTATCGCCTCGCAATTTATGGGATATGAAACGCTTTTATGAGCGGTATCATTTGGCAGACCCAAAACTGCGACAGGCTGTCGCAGTTTTGCCTTGGGGACACAATTTGCTTTTAATCAATAAAACTCAATCGCTTGAAGCCGTTTCGTTTTACGCCAACGAAGTAGTTGCCAAAGGCTGGAGCAGAGATTGGCTGCTCAACGCCATCAAAATGGACACTTATCATCATGCTAAAAGTCAATTAAAAACCAATAATTTTAACGAAACGCTTCACATAATTGATGCTGATTATGCCAATGAGGTATTTAAAGACAGCTATAATCTTGGCTTTTTGGGTATTACCGAAAAAGTAAAAGAAGCTGAATTAGAAAAAAGATTGGTAGAAAAAATAAAATCGTTTATACTTGAATTGGGCGAAGGCTTTACGTTTATTGGCAATCAATACCGCTTGTAATATAACAACAAAGAGTATTTTGTAGATATGCTATTTTTTCATCGGGGGTTGCGTTCGTTGGTGGCGATAGAATTAAAAATTGGAAATTTTAAAGCTGAATATGCGGGCAAAATGAATTTGTATTTATCGCTACTTGACAAATTGGAAAAAGGCGAAAATGAAAACCAATCTATTGGAATTATTCTTTGTGCCGATAAAGACCATTTAGACGTAGAAATTGCCTTGCAAGACATCAATAAGCCCATTGGCGTAGCCGAGTATCAACTACTAATTCCAAAAGAAAAACTACAAACCTTGCTTGCAAATGAAATTAGGGCTAATGAGCAAAATTCAAACAATAATAATACGAATCATTAACGCTCCATTAACAAGACCACACTTTTTTTAACCATAAATTTATAGTTTAATATCAAAATAAACCAAATGAAAATTTTAAATTACGAAGTCAATAATAAGCATATCCTTGCCCATGTAGTCCGTATAGCGGTCGGTTGTCTTTTTATTTTTTCGGGATTAGTCAAACTCAACGACCCGACAGGTACACAAATCAAACTTGAAGAATATTTTGAGGTATTCGCTGGCGACTTGCCCTCATTGCATGGTTTCTGGACGGGAATGTTGCCCTACGCCATTCATATTTCAGTTTTTATGTGTGTTCTCGAAGTCGTGTTGGGAGTGGCGTTGTTGGTTTCGTACAAAATCAAACAGACAAGTTGGCTACTGCTGGCGATGGTCGTTTACTTTACGATTCTGACTTTTTATTCAGCCTATTTCAACAAAGTAACAGACTGTGGTTGTTTTGGCGACTTCTTGAAACTCAAACCTTGGGCTTCGTTTACCAAAGATGTTGTGCTGCTGGTACTAATATTGTTTATATTGTGGCAACGCAAAGTCTATTCATCGCTCCGTACTGGCTCAATTGTATCGCTGTCGGCATTGGCTTCGCTGGGACTGGCCATTTATGCCATTAGTTTTTTACCACCTATTGATTTTTTGCCTTATAAAGTCGGTAATAATATTCCTGCCCAAATGCTACCATCTGAGCCGCTGCGCTACAAATACATCATGGAAAAAGACGGCAGTACAATCGAATTTGAAAAATATCCGACCGACACCACTTATAAATACAAAGAAATGGTGTTGGTAAACGAAGAGGCTCGCCCCAAAATTACAGACTACAAAGTATGGAACGACAGTGGTGATTTTACGGCAGAAACTTTCAAGGGAACAAAGTTAATGTTGATTATCAAAAACTCGACCGAACTCAACGTAGCCAGCTTGGCAGAGATGCGAAAGTTGATTGAAGCACTCAAAAAAACAGATATACAGCCGCTTATATTGACATCAGAAAGTGAAGCAACTATCAACGAAATCAAAAAAGCGCATCAATTAAACGTACCCTTTTATTTTGCCGATGCAACTGTTCTCAAAACCATCGCTCGCTCAAACCCTGGGCTATGGCTACTCAAAGACGGCACAGTAAAAGGCAAATGGCACTACAACGCAACACCAAATGCCGACCAAGTGATGGCGCTGGTGCAATAATCAGAGAGGCTTGACAACTTTCAAAAAGTTGTCAAACCCAAAACAATCCAATCCATGAACAAACGTACTTTTATAAAATCTGCTTTAAGTGCGCCTTTTTTGGGAGCGGCATTTACTGACTTAATGGCTCATGCCCAACACAGCAGCCCCAACGCACTGTCTGACGATGAGGCATTTTGGCGAAAAATAAGGGCCGACTACCGACTCAAGCCCGACTACATCAATCTCGAAAACGGGTATTATTGTATGTTGCCACAAACGATATTAGAGGCACACATTGAGCAAGTACGAGCCATGAACTACCAAGCATCGTTTTATATGCGTACTCGGCAGTTTGACGACAAGGCCGCCATCAGGCTACGATTGGCCACGCTGGTGGGTTGCTCACAAGAAGAGCTGATTTTGACCCGCAACACCACCGAATCTTTGGATACTGTTATTTCGGGAATTGACTGGAAAGCGGGCGATGAAGTCGTGATGGCACAGCAAGACTATGGCTCTATGAAAGATATGTTTCAGCAACAAACCCAGCGGTATGGTGTTGTGTGTCAGGTTGTTTCGGTGCCAAATCACCCAAAAAACGATGCCGAAATAGTAGCACTCTACGCCAAAGCCATTACGCCCAAAACCCGCCTGTTGATGGTTTGCCATGTCATTAACATTACGGGTCAAATATTACCCATTCGGCAAATTTGTGATATGGCGCACGCCAAAGGTGTGGAAGTAATGGTGGACGGCGCTCATGCTGTGGCGCATATTGATGTCAATATATCTGACCTAAACTGCGATTACTATGGTAGTAGTCTTCACAAATGGCTCAGTAGCCCACTTGGGGCTGGGATATTGTATGTTAATAAAACAAAAATAGAAAAACTATGGCCTGTTTTTGCCGACAATGGCTTTGCCAAAACCGATATTCGCAAACTCAATCATACAGGTACGCACCCTTGCTCAACAGATTTGGCCATCAATACATCGCTTGATTATTATCAAACTTTGGGCGCGGCTCGTAAAGAAGCACGCTTGCGCTATTTACAAAACTACTGGACGAGCCAAGTCCGTAATCTACCCAATGTACTGGTCAATACCCCTGCCGATGCGGCTCGCTCTTGCGCTATTGCCAATGTTGGAATAAAAACGCTTACACCAGCCCAGTTGGCCAAAACGCTATTGGACAAATACAAAATCTATACTGTAGCCATCGACTACGCCAATGTGCAAGGCGTGCGTGTTAC
>JAYVJH010000219.1:0-2097 GCA_043769455.1 Runella sp.
CTTTTGAAATGAAAACAATAAAAGCAACGACAGACGGTTTTGAGATTGAGTTTACAAAACCAATCAACAAAGCCACCGCCCAAGACTTTAGAAACTATGACATTGAGAGTTTTATTTACAAATACCACCCCGTTTATGGTAGCCCGCCAGTGGCCAAGCAAAACTGTACGATTAAGGGCTTGAAAGTATCGGAAGATGGTCTCAAAGTGAGGCTTTTGGTCGATGGCCTACGACCTCATTTTATACACACCATCAAAGCCGACGGGATCAAAGATTTGGATAACAAAACACTGCTACACAACACAGCTTATTATACACTCAATAACATTCCAGTTAGCGATAAATTAGAAAACTATTTGAAACGTCCTGCTAATTTACCAACCAAGATAACGAATACACCCGCTAAATCTGAAAAAATAAGCACCCCCGATGACAAAAATGCCCTAAAAACCGCTCCGACCTTTGCAGATGTAAAGCCTTTGTTAGAAAAAAATGTTTGTTTGGCTTGCCACAATGCCAACAAACGCATGATTGGCCCGGCCTATTCAGAAATTGCCAAACGTAAATATACCAACGAGCAAATAGTAGAGTTGATTTATAAACCCAACCCCAAAAACTGGCCTGACTATGCCGTAGAAATGGCCGCCATGCCACAAGTACCCCGTGCCGAGGCATTGAAAATAGCGGCTTGGATAAACTCTCTGCAAAAATAATGATGCTATCAAATCTCAAAAATCAAGCCCTCGAATTACTCCAAAAACTCATTGCCACTCCGTCGTTGAGCCGAGAGGAGCATAAAACTGCGGATTTGATTGAGGGCTTTTTTCAAGAAAAATCAATAATTACAAATCGAAAAAAAAATAACGTCTGGGCTGCCAATAAATATTTTGACGAGACCAAACCAACGATACTCCTCAATTCTCACCACGATACTGTCAAGGCCAATGCCTCATGGACACTCGACCCATTTGAGCCAATAATAAAAGACGAAAAACTCTATGGTTTGGGTAGCAACGATGCGGGCGGAGCGTTGGTGAGTTTGATAGCTACTTTTTGTTACTTTTATGATAATCCAACTCTAAAATATAACCTTGTTTTGGCTGCTACTGCCGAAGAAGAAATATCGGGAAGAGATGGTATTGAGTTGATATTAAACAACTTACCTCCCATTGATTTTGCAATAGTAGGTGAGCCTACCCAGATGCAGATGGCCGTTGCCGAAAAAGGTTTATTGGTCTTGGACTGCACCGCCCACGGCAAAGCTGGCCATGCCGCCCGCAACGAAGGCGAAAATGCCATCTACAAAGCCCTTGCCGATATTCGCTGGTTTCAGACTTATCAATTTGCCAAAATCTCAGATACTTTGGGGGTTGTCAAGATGTCGGTAACGGTCATCAATGCAGGTACACAACACAACGTAGTGCCAGATATTTGTACCTTTACGGTCGATGTGCGTGTTACCGAACAATATAGTTTAAGCGAAATCATTGAGATTATTCACCAAAATACACAGTCGGCAGTCGTACCTCGTTCGATCAGATTAAAATCATCGGGTATTGACCACAGCCACCCCATCGTACAAGCTGGGCTGACATTGGGGCGTAGCACTTATGGCTCACCAACACTGTCCGACCAAGCACTTTTGCGATGCCCATCACTGAAAATAGGCCCCGGCCAATCTGAACGCTCGCATACTGCCAACGAATTTATTTATCTAAACGAACTCAACGAAGGCATTGATTTGTATATAAAGCTATTAGAAAAAATAGTGTGAATAGTTAAAAACGAAAAATATTATAATTGGTTAATAATCAGATATTGCCGCTATCGCTCGGTTTTGCCGAGTGATGACTATCGGCAGCCCTCTGGGCGAAAAAATAAACAGCTAAACGTAATTGATTATTTAAACGCCTAAGTTATATGAAAATCACAATCACTCTACTACCCCCGCTATCGCTCGGTTTTACCGAGTGACGACTATCGGTAGCCCTCTGGGCGAAAAAATAAACAGCTAAACGTAATTGATTATTTAAACGCCTAAGTTATATGAAAATCATAACCACCCTACTACTCATCGTCTGTATGTCAGCCTCAATT
>JAYVJH010000220.1:0-2178 GCA_043769455.1 Runella sp.
GCCTTGCCGTTGCTCAAAGCAAACATCGACGGCCCCGCTCCCGAAATACTACAACCCAATGCACCGTTGTCGATGGCCGCTTGCTTGACTTGGTCAAACTCTGGAATCAATATTGAGCGCACAGGCTCGATGATTACGTCCACCATGGAGCGACTAATCAAATCGTAGTCTTCTTGAATGAGGCCAGCAATCAAGCCTGCGACATTACCCATCTGAGAAATTGTGTTTTTTAGAGATACTTCGTTTCTTAAAATATAGCGTGCATCTTTGGTATTGACTTCAATATCGGGGTGAACGAGCGTGCAATAAAGATTGGACGGGGCTTTGATTTTGAATACATCTAAGGGTGAATAACTACGAATGACCACAAAACCACCCAACAAAGCAGGGCCTACGTTGTCTGCATGAGCCGCACCGCAAGCTATGCGCTCACCCTCCATGGCAAAAGGCAATAACTCACGGCGAGAAAGCGGATTGCCGAGTAGCTCATTGATGGCAAAAACACCAACAACCGAACTCGCCGAACTCGACCCCATACCTGAGCCAAGTGGCATATTTTTATGAAGTGAAATTACTATACCACCTTGATAATCAATGTGTTTCAAAAATTTTAATATCACGACCGATACTGCATTGCGGTCGGCTTCGAGCGGTAGTCGGCCACCATCACCTGTTATTTCCTTGATGACTACACCAGGCTCGTCTCGTTTCCAAAGCTCGACGGTGTCGCCAGGCTCGTCTAAGGCAAAACCAAAAATATCGAAGCCACAAGCTACGTTTGCTACGGTTGCGGGTGCAAATGCTTTTATGTAATTCATTTCGTTTTTTGTATTTTAGCCCGAAATTTATAGAAAAACCAATATCTAACCAAAAAAAACACACATATCAAATATATGAACAAACTATATATTATTAAAATTGGCGGAAATATTATTGACAATCCAGCAGCGTGCGAACAATTTTTAGAGCAATTTGCCAAAATAAAAGAAAATAAAATACTCATACACGGAGGCGGCAAGATTGCGACTCAAATTGCCGAAAAACTGGGTATCGAAACCAATATGATAGAAGGCCGTCGCATAACCAACAAGCCGATGCTCGATGTAGTTACGATGGTTTATGGTGGCTTAGTCAATAAAAACATAGTAGCACAACTACAAGCCTTTGGCTGCAACGCCATTGGCCTCACGGGCGCAGATGCAGGTATAATCGAAGCCCAAAAACGACCCGTAAAAGACATTGATTATGGCTATGTTGGCGATATTGTGGCCGTAAATGGCCGGCAAATAGCCACATTTATTGACCAAAACCTTGTCCCAATCATTGCTCCGTTGAGTTTTGATAGACATTTGGGTAAAATTCTAAATACCAATGCCGATACCATGGCCTCGGCTGTGGCGGTGGCTCTGACACATAGTTTTGAGGTCAATTTGATATATTGCTTTGAAAAAAAAGGCGTACTCGCCGACCCAACCAACGACGATTCGGTGATTGCTAAAATTGATTTTGAGACGTACAATAGCCTCAAAAACACTGGCGCAATCAACAAAGGAATGATTCCGAAGTTAGACAATGCCTTTGCCGCACTGACCAATGGTGTGGCCAAAGTAACAATCTGTGATGCCAACGATTTGGCTGAAACAATAACCAAAAACAACACTGGAACACAACTGACACTTGAAAGAGGAATAAATAAGTAGTGAAAAACAAAAAGCGAAATACATTTTAATAAACTAATAATCAAATACTTATATTATGCAACTAAAAGATAACACCGTAGGTGTGTACTGTTGGTAGTTAAAATAAGTAATTGAATAATAAAGCCCCAGCGGGGCGGCCTATTGACAGGTTACGCCTGTGGCTATTGTGTTGCTTTTTTGCTACTACCGTTGCCAATAGCATATCCATCTGGGACTTTTGCGTAACCTGGGCAGATATTTAAAGCAAATCGAAACATTGTTTATTTGTAAGTAACCGCTTACAGTTTTACCGATAGATAAGTTTTGGCAAAAGAGTTGTTTGGTAAACTAAAATCTGACTTAGATTTGTGTGCAAGTATACTGTTTGCACGAGTTCATTGTGAGTTGATTCTTTGACGGATTGGCGATTTTGATTACAGTTGTCCAAAGTACTATGAACTGACTATAAAACTCAAATATCACGCTAAATGAAAACAAA
>JAYVJH010000221.1:0-1547 GCA_043769455.1 Runella sp.
ACCACTGATGCGGCCAATGACAACTACTTTTTCTGAGCTTTCTAAATCTTGCGGTTTGGGGCTGTTGTAGATTACTAACTTTTCTACTTGGTTGGTGTCGGTCATCATAAACTCAAAGTGATTTGGATCTATGGTTGGGTCGTATTTCATGCCTACAATTTGTCCGTCGGCATCTTTTTTGAGCGAGCCTACTACATGAATCGCCTTTGAGTCGCCGTCTTTGGCCAATGCCTCGGCATCGCTAAAACTAACGTAAGTACTGGCATCGCCAGCAGTGGCTACTACCAAGCCAATGGCTATGGCAATGACAACGATTCCGATAATGTGTAATGGTTTCATAGTGTTTGTTGTTTAATATTTACCATAAAATAGTAACTTCGTAGTCTGCAAAATGAGTGTCTTTGCTTATAACAACCATGTTTTCAATTATTGCTTGCACAATTAGCATTCTATCAAATGGGTCTCGATGGTAAAAAGGTAGTGTTGTTAGTTTTAAAATATGTTCGAACGAAACAGATACAATAGCTATATTATTTTCAGTTACTTTGTTTATATAGTCTTCTATAGAGTTGTTCAGTTCTAACTTATTTAAACTTTGTTTGATTGCTATTTCCCAGAATGTTACAATACTTACAAAAATTTGATTTTCTGGATTTTCGATTGCTGATTTGAGATTTTGATGAAGTTTTCCATCTCCCTCAATAAACCAAATTAGCGTATGTGTGTCAAGTAAATATTTCATAGGACTACATATAATCTTTAAAATCTTCCAGAGGCTCGTCAAAATCGTCTGACATAAAAGCAACCATGCCTTTCCCACTACCAAATTTTGGCGTTTTTCGCTCTTGTTTTGGTTCTTTTTCTAATAAAAACTCAACATAGTCCTCGACTGATTGTATTTTGTCGTCAGATAGTTTTTGAATTTTCGATACTAAATCAACGATACTCATGGCTTTATTTGTTTTTCTATTTTCGATATTTTACGGTCAATGTTTATCAAGTAAACAATTATTCCAGCAAAAACTACGGCAATGACCACGACGACTACCCAGATTTTACCGTCTTCACGCAGACGATCGGCCATTGATACCTCTTGAATAACCTTTTGTTGAGCAAAGAGGTTTATCGAAACCAATAAAATAAGAATTAAAGTAGCTATTTTTTTCATTTTTGTTTTACGAAATAACGTTTGTTTGTAAGTTTTCTTTCATCAATATATTTTTTACGTCTAATCTATTTTTCACTTTTCGTTGTAATTTTTGAAAACCAGAGCTTCTAAAATCTGTAACGTTAATTCTTGTGGCAACGATTCGGGCATAGATTGTAAATTGCTTTAATTCTGGTTCTAAAACTTCAATCGTTGTTCTGATTTGTTCAGCGGCTTGGTTTATATCATGCCCTTTCAATTCTACAAAATACGCTTTTTGATCGGTCATATCCAATAGTAAATAATCACATTTTGAACCCTCTTTGATAATCACGCCGTCTATTCGATGCCTACAAATGCTTAGTTTATTGTTCGGATTCAGCCCAGTGTACTTACTACT
>JAYVJH010000222.1:0-2022 GCA_043769455.1 Runella sp.
TATTGCTTTTGGAAGAACCCGAGCGGAGTATTCACCCACGACGCATACAGGAAGTGATGAATTTTATCTTTCAGTTGGCACAACAAAAAGACATTCAGGTCATTATGACAACCCACCACGAGCGAGTAGTAGATTATTTTGCTGATATTCCTGAGGCGGTCTTTATTTTTGATAAAGACACAGAGGGCGCAACGCAAGTAAAAAACCTCAAATACGACATCATAGAACCACTTGATAAACAATACGAAAGCGATGGTTTGCCCAAAATCAAATTTGCTGACTCGCTCGGGGAGCATTGGGCAGCGGGATTTATGGGAGGAGTGCCACAATGAAAATCTTAAAATATGGCTATATCGGCGAAGACGAAGCGCAGCGGATATTTCTACGAAATTACCTAAAAACATATACCGAAACCATTGTTTTTGAAGAAGATACAGATTCTAAAATAAAAGCCACAAACAAAACTGAAGTCGATAAACTATTTGTAGAGGCCGCAATAAAGAGCCTAAAATATGCTGGAAATGATGTTTTTTTTGTAGGTCGTGATTTAGACGATTTTCAGTTCAAAGCCTTTCAAGAAAAACAAACATCAATGCGTGCCGATTTACCAGAACAGTTTAAAAATCAAGTCATTATCTTCGTTCCTGTTCAATGTATCGAGCATTGGCTTTGGTATTTGAAACGTAAAGCAGACAACCCACAATCAACAAAAAACGAATCGTTTGAGCAAAAACCTCGAAACGATGCGAAAATAGCTGTTTATGGTCAAGCCAAAGTGCCAAACAAAATCAGTAACCCAATTGTCGAACAACTGACTACATCGTTTGATACTGCTTGGTTGGCAAGTAGGTCTGACAGTTTTAAGTGGTTTCATAACGAGGTAGTTGTTTTAGTCAATAAAAATTTTCAATAACCTATTTGCACACGATGACCAACCCAAAAGCTGATTTTTATTTTGAAAAATCTCAAAAGTGGCAAAAAGAAATCGAAACGCTAAGAACGATTGTGCTGGACTGTGGCCTGACCGAAGAACTAAAATGGGGCTGCCCTTGCTATACTTTTCAGAACAATAACGTGGTGATAGTCCATGAATTTAAAGATTATTGTGCGCTTTTGTTTATCAAAGGTGCGCTATTGAACGATGCCGATGGTATTTTGATTCAACAAACCGAAAACGTACAAGCAAGCCGACAGATTCGTTTTATAGATTTAAAACAAATTATAGAAATGAAGCCCGTCTTGAAAGCCTATTTGTATGAAGCCATTGAAGTAGAAAAAGCAGGTTTGAAAGTTGAGTTAAAAAAACCGTCAGAACTTGTACTTTTGGACGAACTGCAAATTAAACTAAATGAAAACACCCCTCTCAAAACAGCCTTTGAAGCCCTCACGCCTGGGCGACAACGGGCATACAATTTGTTTTTTTCGGAAGCCAAACAACTCCAAACACGTTTGGCAAGAATTGAAAAATATACACAACAAATTTTGAACGGTAAAGGATTGCACGATTGTACTTGCGGGTTATCAAAAAAAATGCCTCAATGCGACGGCTCGCATAAGTTATTGCAAGCAAAGGCCGAATAAATTTTCTAATTTTTGAATACAAATCAGAGAAGCAATAGCTATTTTTGTGCGAACATTAAACAAACCAATAAATGAAAAGAAAAGCATCAGCCGTTTGGAACGGCACAGGTCTTGAAGGCAACGGTACACTGAGCGCGCCAAGTGGTTTTTTCAACAAAACACCTTATAGTTTCAAAACCCGTTTTCAGAACGAAGACGGTCAGTTAGGCACAAATCCCGAAGAACTTATAGCGGCCGCACACGCTGGCTGTTTTGCTATGGCCTTGAGTTTTGGTATTGCTGGCGCAGGCTTCGCCGCTGACCAATTGGACGTGTCAGCCGAAGTATCACTCGACCCTGTTGAGGGCGGATTTGCTATTTCGGGTATCAAATTGAGTTTGACTGGTAAAGTATCAGGCATGGCCGAGGCGCAGTTTGTAGAATTGGCCAATGGCGCCAAAG
>JAYVJH010000223.1:0-4201 GCA_043769455.1 Runella sp.
TTTTATTTAGTTTAATAAACAAGAAAAAGATTATACAAGGTCAATTATTTTAAATATTCAAATTTCAAAGATATGTCAGAAGTACAAACACAAAACGATGGTGGGGCTGCACACCGCAAAAAAATATGGCAAACGTTCTGGATATTGTTGTTCATTACAGCACTTGAATTTACGGCAGCGGCATTTATGGCCAAAGGTATGCCAAGGGTAGTGCTGTATATTACTATGACAATAGTGAAAGCGTTTTTTATTGTTGGCGAATTTATGCACCTCAAACACGAAGCCAAAAGTCTTATCTGGGCTATACTTATACCGTGCGTATTTGTGATCTGGCTGTTGGGCGCATTGATGTTTGAGGGTGATTCCATTTTTGTATCGCACTAAACTAAGATGAAAAATTATATCAAGGCTGGCCTACTGACTTTTACGTTAGTTGCTCCGGCCTTAGTCGTTGTATTCTTGCATCTGTTTGCTCAAAATCATTATTCACTCCCTCACTATTTTCCAGTAAAAGACTCAACGGGAAAGGTGCAGGTCGTTGGTGCAGATACTGTTTATAGCCAAGTAGCATTTGTAAAAGCCAAAAAAATCACTGTTCTCAATACCCCTGAGTCAGACAGTGCTATGGCAGTCAAAATAAACCAAGAACTTGAGCGTATTTGTAAAGAGCTGCCCGAGATAGCCACGATGACTGAATCGAAAAAACTGACTGCAGATTTTTTGGTCGAACAGATAAAAAAAATTAAACTTTCAAAAACTTTTGAGCCAAATGGAAAGTTGGTATTGATAGACAAAAGCCAACAAGTAAGGGGGATTTACGATGGGACAAACCCAGAGGAAATTGAGCGGCTTCGCGCCGAAATCAAGGTATTGATTGATATTTATAAAAAAATAGCTGAGTTTACATCAATTAAATCATGCAAACATTACCCAGAAACAAACAAGCAAGCCAAATTATTAACATACTGGCCATCGCCATACCAGTAGTGGTGGCTATTTTATTAAATCCCAGAATACCCAAAGTAGCCCTTGGCGACTGGACACTAAATCTGCCTTTTGTCAATGCCTGTATCAATACGCTGACGGCAATTAGCTTGTCTTTGGGCTTGTTTTTTATCAAACAAAAAAACATTAAAGCACACCGAGCCATGATGCTGACATCGTTCACGCTGGGGTCTGTGTTTTTGGTGAGTTATGTAATGTACCATCTCTCAAACGAATCGACACCCTTTGGTGGAGTGGGGGCGATTCGTCCTGTTTATTATTTTTTGTTAATATCTCATATTACTCTTTCGATTGGTGTAGTTTGGTTTGTATTAAAAGCACTGTACTTTGCATTGACTGGTCAGATTGCTTCACACAAAAAAATTGTTAAGTGGGCATATCCCATTTGGCTTTATGTAAGTATTACTGGGGTCGTTGTCTATGTTATGATTAGCCCGTATTATGGCCATTAAAACCGAAACTATGAAAAAAATACTCTTAATCTTGTTCTTGTTTGTGGCCAATTCTTCGCTGACTATTGCACAATGTGCCATGTGTCGTGGGGCGGTGCAAAGCAATATGAGTAATGGGCGCAATGCTATCGGTAATGGTATCAATACTGGAATTATATATCTTTTTGTATTTCCTTACTTGATTGTTGGCGTGATTGGCTACCTTTGGTACCGAAACAGTAAAAAAGCATTAGCCGCACGAGTTGCAATTCGTGAGCGTGTGCGTCAAGCCTATAGCAAATGAACTTTGTATCTGCCAAACCATTGTATGACGATATCGTTGCCAAAGTAACGGCCTACTCGCCCAGAGAAACACGGGCGATGGCCTTTATGTTGCTCGAACATTATCTACGACTTAGAAACGTAGATGTAATGCTCGACAAACCAATAGCTACAACCGAAGCGCAACCAGACTGGAACGAAATCATAGGCCGATTGAATCAAAATGAACCAGTGCAGCATATCATTGGCTCAACGTATTTTTGTGGTTTGGAGTTTAAAGTGTCCCCGTCAGTGTTGATTCCACGCCCAGAAACCGAAGAGTTGGTACGGCTCGTTGTCAAAGATTGTTCTTGGGAAGAAGACCCAGTTACCATTGTCGATATTGGCACAGGCAGCGGTTGTATTGCCATTGCCTTAGATAGATTTCTGCCGTATGGAAAAATCTATGGTTGGGACGTGTCAGAAGACGCGCTGACAGTGGCACGTGAAAATGCTCGTCAGTTGTTGGCAGAGGCTATTTTTGAGAAATATGATATTCTGAGTGAAGATACTTTTGAAGGACAGTTTGATTGCGTAGTAAGCAACCCTCCATACATTATGTATTCTGAGCAAAGCTCGATGGAGCAAAACGTACTGCGCTTCGAGCCACATCTTGCCCTTTTTGTTGAAGACGACGACCCGTTTTTGTTTTATAAAGCTATTGCCGATTTTAGCATACGACATTTAAAGCCAAAAGGGATATGCTATGTCGAAATCAACGAACAATTTGGGCAGGCTACGAAACAAATTTTTGTTGAAAAAGGCTTTTTGCAAGTAGAAGTCATACAAGATATGCACGGCAAGGACAGAATCGTAAAAGCATCAAAATAAAGAGGGTTGGGTTAAACACCAACCCTCTTTATTTTAGCCGATAATCTGTAACAAATCGTCAATTTTATTGATAATAGTAGCATTGCTTTCCACTCGAATGTCTTGACCAACTATTTGATAACCAGTAAGTAATATATTCAAATTGGGGAATTGTTCACAGACTTTATCTACATAGCTTTGTACTTCTTGGTTGGGCATAACCGATGTGATACTTATAAATATACCATCTGGTTTGTGAGATTCGCAGGCAAATATAAGCTCATTAAAAGGCAAATTTTGGCCTAAATAAATCACACGATGGTTATTTGACCGAATAATATAGTTAGCAAAAAGTAAACCTATTTCGTGATACTCACCTTCAGGCAATATCAATAAATATTTTTTTGTTTGGGCATTATATTTAGGCACAACGCCATCAACGGCTACAATTATTTTTTGGCGAATGAGATTGATAATAAAATGCTCCTGCGCTGGGCCAATCGAGCCTGTTATCCAGAGTGTACCGATGCGACTTAAAAAAGGATAAATGATATGAATCATCGTGTTCTCGAAGCCAAACTGCAAAAAATTGGTACTAATTATTTTCTCAAAACGTTCTTCGTCAATGTCTATCATCGATACCGTCAGGGCATGAATCTGGTCTGGATAATTGAGCTTTCGGTCAGAGATGGCAATTACCTCTTTGTTCATATCGTCCAAACCCAGCTTAGATATTTCTGAGATTTTGTAGCCGTGGTCTTTCAAGAGTGCAATATTCAAAACGAGCTTGAGGTCTTGGTCGTTGTAGTACCTGATGTTGGTGTCGGTACGGCGTGGCTCAATGATGTTGTACCGCTGCTCCCAAATACGCAAGGTATGGGCTCTGATGCCCGAGAGTTGCTCTAAATCACGAATTGAATAATTGCTCATAATAGTGTAAAAAGATGAATATTGTAACTTTATTGATTATTAACTAATATCAGCACAAAATTGTTTATCTTTTTATTGATAATAACAGGTATTTTGCTAAATAAGTTAAACAAAATAATGATTGAAGGCAAAAAATAGGGCATATAACAGGAGGATTAACAAGAAAGCCCCCGTTATTTTTCGTAAAAAAAGTATTTCATTTCGTAAAAACAATATTTCATCTTCAAGTTGGTGGGTTCGTTTGCCAGAAACCTCACTTTCTCGCTCAGTAAGGTCACTATTATGGTTTGTTACAGAATTATTGCCAAAGTTTACACTTTTATTATTCGTGATGCTATCGACTATAATCTTTTCGTCATTAGATAACAACTCTATCAAGTCCATTTCTAATATTTCGGTAATAATCTTTATTCTTTCCAAAGAAAGGTTAGTCTCGCCTGTTTCAATTTTACTGTATGCTTTTTGTGTAATTCCCAGTTTCTCAGCTAAATAATCTTGTGAAAAGTCTTTGTTTTCACGCTCTTTTCTGATTTTTTTCAAGAGTACTTTATTCTTCAATGAGGGGGCTATTTTTTCCATAAATCATGTGTTTTTATGTTCAATAAAACGGTAGTGCTATTTTTATGGTGCTAAGAGTCCCATGGAATGATTCAAGTTATGGTAGCATAAATAGAATTTTATAGCTCCCACATGATTGTCAAGTT
>JAYVJH010000224.1:0-16830 GCA_043769455.1 Runella sp.
GAAGCGAAGCGGGCGCAATTGCTAAAATGATAGTTTTTGGATATGGGGGAAAAGTTGGTTCTGGCTCTTTGATAATGCAAATATACGATGGTTCAGATGGAGCTTTGTTGTGGAGGTTTTATAAAGAAATGAACGAGGGAGTATTTGATAGTGGTGATGAGCTTATGGAACGAATGATGCGAAAAATTTCAAGAAACTTCCCTTATTCTAAGTAGTTTTTACTACACAAAAATCGATTAGTTTAATATTTTTCAAAAAATAAAGATGAGAAATAATTTGTTTTTTTGTTGTTTGATGACCACATTTTTAGTGAGCCAAAAATCGTACTCTCAAAAAAGTTTACAAGTTATCAATAACACAGGTAACAAAATGTGGATAGCTATTGGTATTTGGTCAGGTAACGAACAAGGTATCGTAACACAAGGCTGGTACTATCTCAAACCATATACAGGCGCACTTCTGGTAGAAAATACAAATCAAACGAGTTGTTATATGTATGTGAAGCAAAATCTATATACTGGGAAAGATATTTTCGGAGAAAAACAGTATAAAGTCATAGATAGATTTGCAAGCGGTGTACCACTTTGTTTGAGTCACCAAGAAAGCGGTTTTAAAATCTTTGATGCATTAGATGGTAGCTGCCCAGAAAGAGGGCCATTTAGAAAATTGTCCCTGAATAATTTTGGTGTCAATACGATTAGGCTCGATTAAGTCCTAATTTCAAAGTATCTAAAACGGCTATTACAACAACAAATCACCAATTTCTAACCAGTTATTCATTCGCAAATATTGCGTTTCCTGGTAGTTGTGAGGGGCATCAAAGAGAATAGCTTTACCCGAAAAATCAACGAAGTTTTTAGGCATATCGTCAATCAAGTAGTCGGCAGTTAAGATGCTTTTGTCGCCACAAAACACAATATTGCGCCAATGTATAAAATCAAAATGAGTTTGTAGCCAGTCGTATTTATCTCTGAACGAATCTGGAAACTCCATGGCCGCTGTGCCAACAAAAATGTCATATTTCTTAGCTAATTCTCTCACAACTTCCTGGGCATGAGGTTTGAGAGGAATATCTGCAAAAAAACCAGGCTGGTGTATCAGCTTAGTAATTCGCTCACGGTCGCTTTCTGACAATAGCTCGGCAAACGGTTTTTTGTAAAATGCTTCTAATGGCAACCCTGTTCCAAAGTCAGCGACTACTATTTGGGCAATTTTGAGGTAAGTATCGGCCAACACATCGTCTTGGTCGAGGATAATTCTTTGTTTTTTCATGAAATGTTGCTGTTAGTTGAATTTGAAACAATATTTATTGCAGTTGCTTTCAAGCAACTGATAAATGGAAGTATCAATACACAAATTCCCCAAACTCACTTTTGATAGTTACTTGTTTACCTGCGTGTTTTTCTACTCTACCAACGATTTGAGCCTCGATATTAAACGACTGTGCGATCTCTATCACTCGTTGGGCGTGTTCTGGGCTAAGATATACTTCGAGGCGATGCCCCATATTAAAAACCTTATACATTTCTTGCCAGCTTGTGCCGCTTTCTTGCTGAATAAGTCTAAACAATGGCGGCAAAGCAAACAGATTGTCTTTGATAACGTGTAGATTGTCAATAAAATGTAACACTTTGGTTTGTGCGCCACCGCTACAATGCACCATACCATGAATCTGTGGCCGCAGCTCGTCCAGCAGTACTTTGGCTACTGGTGCGTAGGTGCGTGTTGGCGAGAGTATCAGTTGCCCTACATTGAGAGGTGTGCCTTCCACGGCTTCGGTCAAAGTCTTTGAGCCGCTATAAATCAGCGAACTATGGATTTCGGGTTCAAAACTTTCGGGATATTTGGCTGCCAACTGATTGTACAGTACATCGTGTCGGGCTGATGTAAGGCCATTGCTACCCATACCGCCATTGTAGGTGGTTTCGTAAGTGGCTTGCCCAAACGAGGCCAGTCCGACTATCACATCACCCGCCTGAATAGTATCGTTTGAGATGACCTCTGAGCGTTTCATGCGGGCAACGATGGTACTATTTACGGTAATCGTCCTGACCAAATCTCCTACGTCTGCCGTTTCGCCGCCTGTGCTGTATATTTCTATGCCGTGGCTGCGGAGCATGGCCAGCACGTCTTCTGTACCATTGATAATTTCGGCAATGACCTCGCCCGGTATTCGGTTTTTGTTTCGGTCAATAGTCGAAGATAGTAATATCGGGCCAGTTGCACCCACACAAATCAAGTCATCGGTGTTCATCACTACGGCATCTTGCGCTATGCCACGCCATACCGACAAGTCGCCTGTTTCTTTCCAGTACAAATATGCCAACGATGTTTTTGTGCCTGCGCCATCGGCGTGCATTATCGTACAATAATCGGGGTCGTTGGCCAATATGTCGGGAACAATTTTGCAAAAAGCCTTTGGAAAAAGTCCCTTATCTAATTTTTCGATGGCACGATGTACGTCTTCTTTCGAGGCCGATACGCCTCGTTGCAAATATCTATCTTCCATATATGGACAATGTGTGAATTATCGAATTGTTGAATGAGTGAATAATACTCTGTGGCTAACTAAGTTGCACATTGATTTATCTGATTTTCAATGACCAAGTTTGTAGTTTTCTGCCTGAATAAGTATAAATCAAGAGTTTGTTATAGCTGTCCACCAAACTCACTTTGATAGGCACTTCGCTCGGAATCGGTTTGTCGCCAATTTGCTCGCCTTTCAAGTTATAGAGCGTTGTAAAGGGTCCAGATTTAATACTAATAAACTGAATATCAGAGCCTAATGAATGGTACTGAACATTTTTTTGGTCGGGTACTAAATCTTGGCCTACAAACAATTCTGTTCCTTTTTTGTCCAATATAGCAAATTGCGTTTCAGATTCTCTAAAAAGTAACCAGTCCCGATTGGCTACGTCGGCTCTGGGTCTGAAAAATGCCGTTGGGTCTGAACGAAAAAGCTGGTTTTTGGACTTTATTTTACCGTCTAATGAAATATGAAACAAATCGCCGTACTTACTCATACCTACCAACTCTGTTGTGGCTGTTTCGGGGTTCAAAACACCAAAAAATGGCCCTGCGATGTTTGTTTTTAGGTCTAATTTATATGGTGCTGGAATCACTCCATTTTCTTTGATTAAGCCCACTTGTCCAGTAGCCTGTGTAAACAAAAAGTGTCGTTTACCCTCAAACTCAACTTCGCTGATGGGCAGCAATAAATCGGTAAACGGCCTTGATTTATTGAGTAGTACAGGTTGTTGGCTTGGGCTGTTCCAGAGATAAATATAACCTTGGGTGTCTATGACCAAAAACCGATAACTGGCTTCAATACCACTCTCTAATCGTTGTAAACTTCTTATTTTTTTGTCGTTAGGTAGTTTTACGAGTGGGAGAGAGGTATATCGGTGGGTATCGTCCTCGTCAATCACATAGAGGCTTTGGTTGGTAGCAAAAATATATTGTAAACGGCCTATTCCCAAAAAATCTGCTGAGTGAATATCATCAATTATTGGCCCGTCTAAGCCAATTATTTTTTGTTTTTTTGTTTCTGCCAGCGGGTTTTGCAATTCATTTGCTGCATTGACAAGGAGTGTTTTTTCTAATGAATTAGGATAATTTTTGACTGTATATAGGCCGCTGGTAGGTTTTGTAAACTCGGTTTCTTGTTGTAAAAAAAGTTTGTTGAATACTTTGGCATTAGTAACGGTACTGGTTCGGGCAAAGGTAAGTGATGAATAAGCTCGTGCATTTTTGTAAGCTGACTGAAATACCAGTTGGTCGAAGGGTAGTTTTTCGGTGATGTCGTAGTTGAGATTATTGAAAATATAACTCAAAAAACTACTGCCAATATATTGCTTTGCTTTGCGGGTGTTGACCAAAAGCATAAAATTGGACGACTTGATAGACTGATTGACAAAACCGCTGTAAACCTGTGAATTGGCCCATGTGCGTTCATATTCTAAGTCCACCAAATAGTCTTTGAGTACCTGACGGTCGTTGGCATAGACAACATAATTTTTGTAAAACGCCACATAACTGGTCGGGAAGCCCTTGAACAACCCCCCAAACAACACAGCGGGTAGCTCTGGTGTATCGATGGTATAGACTTTTATATTTTGAAACGTCTCGTAAGGGGCTTCTCTATTTTTGTTAAAAACTATTGAAAGTCGCCTATAAAAAGGTTCTAAGTTGGCATTAGGCTTGACCTGCTGCAAAAATACTTGTCCTTTGGTTAGTACGTTGTTTGGCTCTAACTGGCACAATATCAGTTCTTTGTCTATAAATTGATAGATGGTGTCCAACTGTGATGTACTAAGCTGAGATGTAAAGCTACTACGAGCTTCATTGACAGTATCGCTCGAAACCTCGCTGAGGCGTTGGCGTAAGGTTTTGGTAAAAGCCAATGAGTTTTTGAAACCCAAACGACAAATAGTAGCCGCATTGGTTGGTAGGTAGTAAAGACTTCTAAATGGGGTCGTTGGCTGGTTGTTAAGTACATCAATGTAGCCGCTTAATTTTACTTTTTTGCCTTTTGAGGTGAGCGTAGGGTTTTTGGCAGAAAACAGTTTGTCTAAATGAAAACTCTCTGTGGCTGGCAAAAACGACAAAAAATAGAGTAGCCCAGCATCAGACTTAGTAGCTGCGTCGTTTTTGAGTGCGTCCGACAATATGGCACTATCAATAAACACACTCAACTCGCTACCTTTGCTTTGCACGGCCTCAAAACGACTACTGTTAGTGGCATTGAGCGGACTTTGGGCAAATCGTATCCAGTCTTCCAGCACGTCGCCAGAGGTACACAATACCATCAGGTTATTAAAAATCGTATAAGCAAACAGAGACTCAGAGCGCAAATTACTGACCTCAAACACCTTGCGACCTTCGTGTTCGTGGGTACTGATGCGGGCTTTGGTCGAACTTGGCGACTCTAACCAGCCAGCAGTTTCAAAGGCGTTGAGTGGAATGTAAATCAAGTATGTAAACTGCCCACCCGAAGTACGTTGTAGTGCATAAGTGATGGTTCGGTTCTTTAAGAATTGCTCTGTTTGGAGACTATCTTTTGATAGCAACCGCAGAAAATTAACCTGTTGTGAGGCCAAATTAAAAAGCGGTATTTCTTTAAGTTCGAGACCGCCTCGCTGACTTTTGAAAGTAGAGTCTTGAAGGCGAGTGCTTTGAAGTACAAAAAAACTATTTTCGGGTAAATATTTCCAGACAGTACCCGAGTACGACTGCCAATATCTAAACCCAAACCAGCCAGCGGCCAATAGGGCAATAACTACAAATAGGTATAGACTTCTGTTTTTCAAGATTTAATTATTTTGAATTGCCCTCACTTTTGAGTTAAGCTCTAATCTAAACCGCAGCAGTTCTTTGAAACTCTGGATACAGACTTTTAGTAATTTCCAGCGCAATATAGACACCTCGCCCGTCAGTCTTTCTTTATGAACAATCGGAACGTCAAAGGTTTTTTGACCTGCTTTTTTGGCCATCACTGCCAAAAAAATATTAGGTGCAAATGGCTCTGGATTGGGTAATTGTGCCAATAACGTTTTGAGATAACTACCTTTGATGAGCCTAAATGGAATATTGCTGTCGTTGAGATAAGTGCCGTAAGCAAAAAAAATGGTATATTTCAAGATACGGGTTATCACCAAACGAGCGGGTGCGTCGTAGCGTACTTGGCGATGGCCCATTATAAATTGAGACTCGTTGCGCTTGGCCCATAGTTTTAGTACATCGGCTGTTATAAACTGGTCGTCGGAGTCTGTCTGAAACACCCATTCCGAACCCAGCTCAACGGCTTTGCGGTAGCCATTGACTGCTGCATTGCCATGGCCACCATTTACTTGATTTACAACCAGCAGGTTACTTATTTTGGGCGCAAGTTCGTTAAGTATTTCGGCTGTTTTGTCTTTTGAACCATCGTTTATCACAATCAATTTGGTGGACTGGTCAGAAAACGATTCCGTCAAGAACGATGTCCACATTCTAACAACTTGCTCGATACAGGCTTCTTCGTTGTAAGCCGGCATTACGATTGAAAAAAAAACGCTCATATTTTAAATTTTGCCCAAAATTACAAAATTGTATTTACTAATCAGTAGTTTTTGGAACTTTGTTAAACTAATCAAGAGGTAGAACGATGACCGTTTTATGTTTTACAGTCATAAAAACCATATTTTTTAGATAAGTTCTACTAACTTTGCGAACAAAGATTTTATAAAAATTAAATGACCTTAGACGAAATAAGACAATATATCGACTCCATCGATGACGAGATGCTCACACTCCTCAACCGCCGCATGGAATGGGTGCAGAAAGTAGGCGAATTGAAGCGTGCTTCGCAGTCGGTGATTTATAGACCAGAGCGTGAAAAGTACATTGTAGATAGGCTCTCCAAACAAAACACAGGGCCGCTACCCAACTCTGCTATTGAGGCTATTTATTTAGAGATTTTTGCCGTTGCCCGCAATATGGAACTCCCTGAGCGAGTGGCTTTTTTGGGTCCAGAAGGCAGCTTTACACACCAAGCTGCCGAAAGTCGGTTTGGTGCCATGAGTGAGTACATGACCTTGCCAACAATCAGGTCGGTTTTTGAGGCTGTTGATACTGGCCGAGCCAAATATGGGGTGATTCCGATTGAAAACAATCAAGAGGGTATCGTCTATGAAACTGTGGACTTGCTCAATACTACAAATCTCAATATTGCTGCCGAACTCAAAATACCTGTTCATTTTGCGTTGGCCACCGAGGCCGAAAGTCCTTCAAAAATAAAGCGTATTTATTCAAAAGACATTGCATTTAGACAATGTAGAGGTTTCTTGAATAAATATTTTGAACATACACAGCCCGAAGAAATTCAGGTAGAGTCCACCTCAAAAGCGGCCAAGCTCGCTGCCGAAGACCCCGAAAGTGCGGCTATTTGCTCGGTGATTGCAGCCAAGTTATTTGGGTTGCCCGTACTTTTTGACAATATCGAAGACAATAGTAATAACCGCACACGATTTTTTATATTGGCCAAAAATTTTATAAATCAACCCAGTAATAACGACAAAACTACCATCATTGCCAGCCTACCCAATACTGACAAGGCAGGAGTGTTAGCCGATTTTTTACAAGATTTCAAGAACAACAATATCAACCTGACCAAAATAGAAAGCCGCCCACATAAAGGTGACGAAGCGTTTAATTTTTGGTTTTTTATAGAATTAGAAGGTTATTTTGAAGACCAAAACTTGCAAAATGTGTTTGACAAACACCGGAATTATATCAAATGGCTGGGTAGTTATGTCAAAAATACCTGATAGATTAGACAACTTTTTAAAAGTTGTCTAATCTCTTGTCAAACAATAATTAGAAAAATAGATAACCAATAAAGTGGCACTGAACCAAGATCATATACGGCTCGTTTTTGGCCTAAAACTAAAACAGCTTCGCTTAGACAAAAAACTGTCTATCACCGACTTGGCGCACCAAACAGGGCTTTCGATATCGTATGTAAACGAAATTGAGAAAGGAAAAAAATACCCCAAGTCCGATAAAATTATGGCACTCGCCGAAGCCCTCGGTACAGACTACGACTCGCTGATTTCACTCAAACTAAGCAAACGACTTGAACCTATTTCGGTACTTTTGCAGTCGAATATCCTTACAGAACTTCCCCTTGAAACTTTTGGTATTTCACCTTCCGACTTGCTACAAATGCTGTCTGATGCGCCTACCAAGCTAAGTGCTTTTATTGGTACACTTATCGAAATTGCCCGCAATTATAATATGTCAGTCGAACAGTTTTATTTTTCGGCCTTGCGTACATATCAAGAAATGTACGACAATTATTTTGAAGACATTGAGTTGGAAGCAGAACGATTTTTGTCAGAATTTAACATTCCCAAACAACTTATTTTAGACCATAAATATTTGGCCGATTTGTTGATTAAAAATTACAATTACGAAATCAAAGACTTAGACGAAAACCTATATCCAGAGCTGTCGGGTGTTCGGTCGTTGCTGGTGCCAAAGGGTGATAAACTGCGGCTGCTCGTCAATCCACAATTAGACGTTCATCAGCGGTCGTTTGTGTTGGGGCGAGAGTTGGGGTATCAGTTTATGAGACTAAAAGTACGGCTCAATACCACACATCTCGTTGAAGCAGAATCGTTTGACCAGTTATTGAACAATTACCGAGCTTCTTATTTTGCCAGTGCCATTATTATCAAAGGTGAGTTGTTGGCACAAAAATTAGAAACTATTTTTGCGAAGTCTTATTTTGACGGCGATGCTATGATTGGGCTATTGAGTTATTTTAATACAACTCCCGAAACGTTTTGCTACCGATTGAGCAACGTATTGCCTCGCTATTTTGGAATTAGTCAAATATTTTTCTTTCGGTTCAATAACTACGCAGGCCAAAACCTGTTTGAGTGTACCAAGGAGATGCACATTGCCCGAAAACACTATCCACATACCATCAAAAACGAGCATTATTGCCGCCGCTGGGTGGCTCTGACGAGCTTACAAGAATTGGCGGCCAATAAGTCAAAAGATATTATTTGTCGGGCGCAAATTTCGCATTATATGGATTCGCCCGAGCAGTATTTTGTAATGTCTTTTGCCAAACCAATGACTCCAATCCCAAACCTAAACATGAGTGTTTCGATGGGGATAATGATTGATGAAAATACAAAATCAAAAATTCGTTTTTTGGATAATAACGACATAGCCAAACGTGAAGTAAACGAAACCTGTGAGCGATGCTCGGCTTTTGACTGTAAAGAACGTATGGCAGCACCTACGGTTTTACAGCGAAAACTGAAAAATGAGGCCATTCAAAAAGCCATGAAAAAGTTAGTTGCCGAATGAAAAATATTTATTTGATTGGAATGCCCTCATCGGGCAAAAGTACGCTTGGCAAAGAATTGTCTAAACATATCAGATATAGATATTTAGATACCGACAGGCTCATAACCAAAGAGGCAGGCCAAAATATAAAGGCTCTATTTGAGCAACATGGAGAAGGGTATTTTAGAGACTTAGAACACAAAATATTACACGCCATTCGGGCCGATTCAAAACTCGTAATCTCGACAGGTGGCGGAATGCCTTGCTTCAATGACAATATGGCATATATCAAACAAAACGGTATGAGTGTATTTTTAAATGTACCCGTAGAGATGATTTATGACCGAATTAGACGACATACTGCCAACGACCGCCCACTGTTGGACAAGCAAAATACGGACTTATTACAAACGCTCAAAGACAAGCACGCCGAGCGGTTGCAGTTTTATAGCCAAGCCGACATTACGATTGATGGCGAGATAAATGTCCATGAATTGTTAGAAATCTTAAAGCCCTTTATTGGTAATTAAACAAGTTTTTATACTATTCAAGATGCCCTGATAGCGGTCGGCCATGGCGGCTTCTGTTTCTACAACTGTAACGTTGTCGTTTAGGCCGCTGGCTATGAGTTGGTCTATGTATTTGAGTAAAATTGCACCTTTCCATCTAAACAATGTGGTCGGTACTGTTACTTTGGCGAGGTTTTCGGCTTTTTCATGCTCAAATGCAGCTCTGTAAGCGGCGGCGTAGTTGGGGCCTGCTTGCAAAAACTCCATCGCTGCCGTATTGATGATATTGAGCGGCGGCGTGGTAGCCGAAACTCGGTGGGCTTCATCGTTTTTAAACCATGGAAAATAAACAAAAAACTGATTGGCCATATTCCAAACTTGTTGCAAATGACTACCGTCTGGTTGTGGTGATAAGTCTGGAAAATAGTCTTTTGTAATTGCTTCTCGCTCGGTATCTTCAAAATGAGCGGCATTGTCCAAAAACAAATGACTAACATCTTTGGGGTAAGTGTAGGCGTAGGCAATGCCCAACTGTGCGCCTGTGGCTGTGCCGTAGATAGCTATTGGGTTGCTGAGTGGTTGGGTTATTGAATAAATAAAGTCCTTGAAATAAGGCAAATAATCGGCGATAGTTTGGGGTTCGGTTGGTAATGGGTCGGTGAGGCCGTAGCCTGGGGTGTCTGGGGCTATGACTGTAAAATGGGTACTGAGCAAGTCTATCAAAGGCACAAACATAGCTGAGTTGCGTGGCGAAGCATGAAGCAAAACCACAACTGGCCCTTGCCCAGCTTGTCTATAATGCCAGTACTGACCATTGATATTTACCAAATGTCGTGTTGTCATTGCTTTTCTAAGAATAGTTACATTCTACTGTTTACAGTATTTGATTTAAAATTGTTGCTGGCATACACAAATATAATCAAAAATCCTGTATCTATTGAAACTTAACTGTGTTTATAAAAACAAATAAACATCTTTTGACAGATTTGGGTTATAATTTCTCGTTACACTAAAACTCAATTCGATACTGAAAATAAGGTAAAAAAGCCAACTGATGAACAGTAATGATTTGTCCTGCCGCTGCGCTATAATGCTGCCCAAAAATGTTTTTGTTATTTAGCACATTATCGGCGGCCAAGAAAACCTCGTGCGATAGTTTTTTGCGATTCATACGAAATGATATCTTACCGTCCATTTTAAAAAAAGCTGGGTTTTGTTCTACAAAATCTTGATTTGCAACTGGTATGGCTGTACCAGCGAGTTTCGAGGCTGCCAAGTCAATAGGTGTAAAACGTCGTCCACCTGCATAGGTTGTTTTTAAATCTATGACAAATTTGTTGTTTTGGCCTACCCTCCATTCTCTCCCACAGAGAACGTTAAAAATGTAGTTACTATTGAAACGGGTATTGTAGGTGTAGCCATTGCTGGGCTGATATTTTGAATCAAAGATTGAGGCGGTTCCCAAAAAATAAAAACCCTTATTAAAAAATCGTTCTGCGGTAAGTTCCAAACCAACATTTTTAGCCCTGCCCTCGCTTACTAAGTTGGGTACAACAAGCAACACAAAATCACCACCTTCGTTTATCATCGAAAAACTACTCGGAAAACGTTGAACAGGAATATTGTAGAGCGACTGGTAGTACATTTCTATCTTGAAGCGCAACAGAGATGAGACCAAAAAATCATAGCCAAATACAATATGTTGTGCTTTGTTCATGGTCAAATTGAGATTGGAAGGTGTTAGACTTGGCGAACTTTCAGACCGCTTAGAAAGTACAAAGTAGGTTGGCAAGTTCTGAATCTGGCTATGCAAACCATAGGCCAAACTCAAAGTCTGTCGCTCAGAGATTTGATAACGAAGCCCCAGCCGAGGTTCTAAGGAAGTACTTTGATTCAAATCGAAATACTGACTGTAAATACCGCTATTGATGGTTAGTTTTTGTGTAGGCCGCCATTGCCAAAGTGCATAACCACGTAACAACAGCATTTTTTTATCGGTATCTCTTACGGTAACAATCTGCTGACTTTGACGGTTAAAATCGCTTTGGTAATGCCTAAAATTGTAATAATCAACCATCAAACCAACTTTAATACGGTGTTTTACGTTAAACTTTGTATTCAAAAAACTATGGAAAAGGTATTTGATTTGCCCACCGTCAATGTGTTGATAGGGTACGATTATTTGAGGATTGAGTGTACTAACCGAATCGACAGCCCTTGTACCGTCGGTAGCCGTAATGCCCACAGTGGTTTGCAGATAAGTTTGGTCGGTAAGTTGTATTTTATTGCTTATACCCACCACACCCAGTCGGTTGTTATATTGCTGATTGGTGTTGTCAGTCAAGAAAACATCAAAACCATCGGCTTTTGCATCAATAGCTTTGAGCGCATATTGATTTGTACCGCCCAAGCCAAAAATAGTAAATATACCGAGGTGTTTTGTTGGTAAACGAAGTTTAAAAGAGCCGTCTTGATAAACTGGATTACCTGCAAAGCCCACATTTATTTTCAAAGCCTGTGTAACAAATCTAATGGTAGAATAGCGATAATTGACCAAATACGAGCTTTTACTTTGACGGTTGATTGGCCCTTCGAGCGTAATTTCAGGCCCAATCGTTCCCATCATAAAAAGACCTTCGTGTTTTTCATCGTTGCCATGCCTCATTTTTAGGTCAAATACTCCCGACAGCGCATTGCCATAGTCGGCTGAAAATGCTCCAGTCAAAAAATCGGAATTGGCCAAGACATTATAATTGAGCATACTTACCACACCGCCTACACTACCTATACCGCCAAAATGATTGGGACTGGGTATGTCAAGCCCTTCATAACGCCAAAGTAGTCCAACAGGCGAATTGCCCCTTACCACAATGTCGTTGCGGGCATCGCTGCCACCGCTTACCCCAGCGAAGTTTGAGGCCATACGAGCTGGTTCATTGCGACTGCCTGCATAACGGGTGGCATCTTCGACCGAAAACTGCCTTGCACTCACCGTAGCCATTTCGTTGATTGACATAGCACGCTCTTTGGGTGCTATGATTTTGACTTCGCCCAAATCTACCACCGATTCTTTCATTTCTATATTTAAAATCTGCTCTTTGGTAGAGGTAATCTCTTGGTTGGCAATACTCACTTGTTCAAAACCCATCAACGAAATCTTAAACGATTGCCTCCCCACAGGGACGTTTTCTAAACGAAACTGCCCTTTGCGGTCTGTAGTCGTACCTTTTTTAGTACCTTCGTGCCTGATGTTTACGTTTGCAAGCGGAGTTTGTGAGTCTTTGTCAAGTACCGTACCCCGCACGGTTTGGGTGAGGGTTTGGGCAAAAAGCCCCCCCGCTTCTATAATGGATAACGCATTATAGAAAATAAATAATGCAATACAGTATTTTTTCATAATGTTGAAATTGTTTGGGCGACGATGTCGCTGTGCCCAAATTTCCCCTTTGGGGGCAATGGGGCTAAGTATTTTTCAAACCACTCGGCGGCAATTGGCCAGAGTGTGGTTGAAAATTGCGTACTAAAAAACCGATTATGGCCAATTTGTTTTACTCCAACAGTTTTTGGTTCAATAAATTGATACTGAACCGGTGTATGTTTAAGTTGTCCAAAAAGTCTATAAATGGCTTTTTGGGTACAAATAGGGTCATCGCTTGCGGTCAAGGCCAGAGTGGGTGCGTGTAACGATGTATGGTATTCGTTGATATTACGTTCGGCCAAAAAATCAAAAATATTTTCAAAATGACTTCTCAATAAAAGTTCTTTTATAAACTGAGCAGGCATATTTTCCAATCCTAATTTGAGTTTTCGACCTGGGAAATAACCAAAACATTTGGTCAAAAATGGCATAATTTGAAACCATAAAAAACTGATTTTCTGACGCTTCCACCAAGTGGGGCCAAAATCAGGTGTGTGAGCCATTTGTGTACCTACCGTAAAAAACGCATCAACTTGTCCAATATTTGGAATTAAAATTGGAAACACCCCACCAATAGAATGGCCTACTATGCCCAAAGGCAAATCTGAATAGCGTTGTTTGATGTAATCTATCAATATTTCTAAATCACCCGCCATTTCTTTGAACCCTGCCTTAAAATCTTGCCTAAGAATAACAGGCGCCGACTTGCCTATTCCCCGATAGTCGTAGGTGATAGTAGTGAATCCCTGTGAAACCAAATAAAGAGCAAAACTGGCATAATAACGCTGCGAAATACCCATAGCGGCATTGACCAAGACAATGCCTTTGGGAGCGTCGGTCTCAAATTGGGTCAATACTATGCTGTACCCCTCACTGGTGGCTAAGGTGTATGTCTGCATAGCTACCAAAATTTTGGGCTTCAACATTGATTATTTCTTTGTCTTCATCGGTCATCTCGATTTTGATGGAGCCAATATCCAAAAAACTAAAATTGTCTTTTCCAAAAAACACTTTGGCCAAAGTGTTCAGAAACCAGTTAGTGAGTTGAGTTTTCATTGTAGTGAGTTTGAGTAAAAAAAAATGATAGGCAAAGGTCTATAAAAAGAATACGCCAATAAATACCATTATCACGGTATTTATTGGCGTATTTATACTTGATTTGCAGTATAATCTACAATAAGTGATGCTGAAAAGCGTATTTAACGAGGGCGAAGGAGGTGTTGAGGCCCAGTTTTTTGAGAATGTTTTTGCGGTGTGTTTCTACGGTAAAGTAGCTCAGATTGAGTTTTGCGGCAATGGCCAGTCCTGTCATTTCTTGGGAAATGAGTTTGAGAACCTCTATCTCACGTCGGGTGAGCGAGTGGTTCTCGAAAATTGGTTGTTCAACATTACTTTTTTGAGCAAGTGCCTGCATGACAGTTGCCGAATAATAAGTTTTGTTAGAAGCCAAACAATAAATCGCCTTTTTTAACTCATCTTTGGAAACTCTTTTGGATAAATAGCCTTTCACTCCAGCTCGAATAGCTGCCTGAATACCCTCTCTGTCTTCACGAGTGGTAAGCATCAAGACTTTGATATGTGGCTGGGTAGTATGTAGTTTGAGCGTGATTTCCACACCATCGCACTGAGGCATGATGTAGTCGCATATCAATATTTGAGCTTCAGACACAGCTATGTTTTGAAGTATCTCTTGTCCGTTTTTTGCAACACCGACCAATTCAACACCTTCGATTATCTCTAAAAGCAAAGTCATACTCTCTAAGAAAATGGTGTGGTCGTCGGCAAAAAAGACTTTTATAGGGGTATTCATTTTGAGTTTCATAAAAATAACGCCCTACAAACCTATCACATACTGACCGATTAGAACAATATCAAAGTAGTTACTTATTAAACGGTATAAAAATGAATAGTTTATGTGTATTTTTTTTATTGATTGTCAGTACTGCTTTCGGACAAGAAACAAACTTAGACAGCCTCAAAAGGTTATTGATAAATGTAGAACGACAGCCTAATTTGCCCCAAAACCAAAAACAAAAAGCTACAATACTCAATCAAATAGGCTGTAGGCTTATAGAATCTGGTCAGTTTGACTTTGGGCTTGTTTATAGTCAAAAAGCATTTGAATTGGCAAAAAAAAATAATTTCTATACTCAAATGGCACAATCACAGTTTAATATTGGATTTGTGATACAAAAAAAAGAACGTTTTTTTGAAGCCATTTCTTACTTTGAAGCTGCTCAAAGATTTGCTAAAAAAGCAAACAACGATAGTCTTTTATCTAAAAGTTATCATTATGCTGGTATGTGCTATAACGACCAAGATCTTCCACAAAAAAGCATTGAAGCCCTTTTGAAAGAATTAAAAATAGATCTGCGTGCCAATCTAAAATTACAAACCATAGAATGTTACAATTCTTTGGGATTGGCTTATACAAAACTCAATCGGCCTGACTCTGCTTACTATTATTTTGAGCGTATTATTCAATATAGAAACCAATTTGAAGATAACTTTATGACAGGCGTTGCCTATAAAAATTTGGGCCGTATTTTATTGATGAATAACCAAGACACTAAGGGAATCGAACTCGTAAAAAAATCAATTGCTAAAATTTTTCAGTCCGAACATTTTTATCAGCGCAGGGAGGTACACTATGCGTATGTTGTTTTGGCTCAATATTATCATCAAAAAAAACAGTACTACCTTTCAAACAACTATGGCCGATTGTCATGGCATTTAGTAGATGTGCTTAATTATACAGACCAAAAAATAGAAACTTCTAAAATTTTGTATGACAACTACAAAGCTATCGGTAGGCAAGATAGTGCTTTGTTTTTCTTAGAAAAATATGCTGAAAGTTCACTCAAAATCAATCAAGATTTATTAAATGAACAACACATTGCGGCTGATGCAAGGCTTATAAATGAAAAACAAAAAAATCAGATTTTGGCTCTGAACCAAGAAAAAATAGTTGAGGCCTACAAGAGAAAGTGGTTACTGGTGGGGCTGACAATTACACTTATTTTGATGTCGGCAATTGGAGTGTTGTACCAGACTATCAAAAAACAAAAAACGTTAATAGAAGAAGCCAATCAAACTCTCGAAGATAAAGTACAGTTGCGAACTACTGAACTCAAGAATGCACTTTTGGAAATAAAAGAAGCAATGATGAAAGGCCAAAAGTTAGAGCGTAAACGAGTGGCCTCTGATTTGCACGATAATCTCGGGAGTTTATTGTCGGCAATTAGCGTAGGTATGGAAACGATAGACGAAACCGAAATGTCAGAAAAAGAACGGCAGGTATTCAGAAATATCCAACTACAAATTGGCTCTGCTTATAACGAAGTTAGGTTATTGTCGCATAACTTACAACCCGATGAATTAGAAAAGGAGGGACTAAAAAAAGCCCTTGAAACGGTTACTAATAAAATAAATCAACATCAAAAAATCAAAATAAAACTCGACACATCCAACATCGTGCCGTTTAGTAAAGAAATAGAATTTGCACTCTATTCTATTTCTTTGGAACTCATAAACAATACGCTCAAATATGCAGTTGCAAGCGAACTACGAATTACTTTTGACCAACTTACTGCTCACAAATGGCAAATGCAAGTATCGGACAACGGTAGAGGGCTACACAAAGACCACAAAGAAGGTTTTGGACTAAGAAGTATCAAAAACCGTATCGAGGCCATCGGTGGCTCTATGCAAACCATCAGCGAAGGTGGTTTGGCTTATTTGATTTATTTCGAGACTTGATAGAAAACAATAAGGTCAAAATGTCAAGTTTGTTACATAAATGGCTTCACTTTCACGGTTTCAACTATTGGCATCTTCAAAGGATTTTGGCTTTCAAATATTTATTGCCTGCCTGTAATCATTATCTAAGTACTTATTCAAAAGTAATACGGTATTTTTATTTTAATAACTTGCTGATTGACAGTATTGTATTTAACTCACGACACCGTACTATATACTCACTACAGGGTTTGTTCATAAAAATGTTACTGGTTGAAAATTTCTGGGATTAACTCCCAGTTTTTGGTTAATTTTTCACGTAAA
>JAYVJH010000225.1:0-10968 GCA_043769455.1 Runella sp.
CCCATGATGAGGTAAGGGTCGCCGAGCTGGGCGGCAATGATACCAGGCTTGCGTAATATACCTGTGCCAATAGTGCCGCCAATGGTTACGGCTATACCAAAGCCAACACCAAGAATTTTGAGTAATTGATTTGAAGATTTTTCAGTAGGTTGCATGGAATTGTAGATTTAGTGGCACAATTTATGCTTTTTTAGCGTTCGATAATTACATTTTGATTTAATTTGTATCAAATCCAAATCAATGTGCCAATATAGTACTGATTTAGAGCAAATTATAGCCTAACTATTTAATTTTAGCAACACCTAACAATTATGATTTCACAACCGACACCAGCGCAAATATTCGACGACCTCAAACAAACCATTGAGGGCTATATCGCTGCCTTAGACAATTATTCTGATGAGCAATTTACCCACAAGTCTGCCGAAGATGTCTGGTCGTTAGGGCAAATGTACGAGCATCTGTCTGTGTCTGCTTCTTACTTTTTTATGGCCAATACCCTACGATGTTTGGAGCAACGCAAGGGACAAATAAGTGGCAAAAAAAATCAGTATGGCGATAATTTATACAAGTACAATAGTTTTCCGCCTATCAAAATCAGAATCCCCGATGCCGTCCGTGGCCCAGAGCCAGTAGCCCGATCACGTGCCGAATACAAATTGTTATTCCAAAAAATCATAGCCGATGCCGCACCTCTCGTAGAGCCAGTTTCTGATGATTTGGGTCAATATAAGTGCCTACAACCCGCTTTTGGGTGGCTCAATGCCCACGAATGGTACCATCTGATGGAAATGCACTTTCGGCATCACTTGCGCCAACAAACTGATTTGGAGGCCGTTCTAAGCTAATTGGTGTAAATTGGCAAAATGATTGGTATCAATGCTTAAAATTATTGTTGAAATATATGACAATGCAACGCTACCAATAAAGTAAAAAATAATAGCTTATAATTCAGGTACAGAAACGATACACAACCAAAAAAGCCGTATTCTTGCATCAATACCAAATCCTTAACCAATAATTGAGATGAAAAAAACACTGTTAGTCATTAGTCTTTTGTCGTTAGTCGTCAGGGTTTTTGCCCAGAATACCTCCCCCTCTGGTGGTCAGGGGGCTACCTCTCCTTGGCAAATCGTGGCCACAGACATCAACCCAGCCAAGTATTTTGGTGTAACTGTTGCCAATGGTATGGTGGGTATTGTGTCGTCGCCTCAACCCATGCAAGTACAAGATGTAGTACTAAATGGTGTGTATGACTACTACCAGCGTGGCCGAGTGTCTAATATTTTAAAGTCTTTTAACCATGTCAATATGTATTTGGACGTGGACAAACGCCGCATCGGTCGAGCCGATATTCAGAACTACGCCCAAACCTTAGACATGAAAAAAGCACAGCTCGTTACTACCTTTGACGTAGGCGACAAGATTTCGGTCAAACATACTATATTGTCTCTCAGGCACTTGCCATTTACGGCGCTGGTCGATGTAGAAATTACGGCCAAAAAAGACTGCGAAATCACCCCCGCCAGCGTCATCGAAGCACCTACTCACCTCAACGACATCAGAAATATTTATGCTGAAATAGACCGCCCACACGTTACTATTCCATTGATGAGTTCGGTAGCCAAAAGTCCTACGGGAAAAGTTACGGTAGCGGCCTCGAATAGTTTTTTGTTTGACGAACCCCACGGCCAAGAGCCTCGCCTGATTCACGAAGATTGGGACAATAACATGCACTTATTAAAATTCTATAAAATCCTAAAAGCAGGCCAAAAATACCGTTTTTCGGTGGCAGCGTCAGCTATTTCGAGCGTACACAACGAGTTTCCGTTGAACGAAGCCGAGCGGCTCACCATCTTTGCCAAACTCGAAGGTCGTGAGCGGCTACTCAAATACCACGAAGCAGCATGGGAAAAACTCTGGCAGTCGGATATTCAAATTGAAGGCGACCTACAAGCCCAGCGAGACGTGCGTTTTGCACTATATCACCTCTATTCGTTTGTACGTGAAGGCAGTCGTTTGAGCCTGTCGCCCATGGGACTTTCGGGGTTGGGTTACAACGGCCATGTGTTTTGGGATACCGAACTTTGGATGTACCCTCCATTGTTGATTTTACAGCCAGACATCGCTCGCTCAATTCTTGATTATCGTTTTGATAGATTAGAAATGGCCAGACGCAATGCCTACGAGCATGGCTACAAAGGAGCGATGTTTCCGTGGGAATCGGCAGAGAGCGGTGGCGAAGATACCCCAGTTTGGGCTTTGACAGGGCCTTTTCAGCACCATATCTCGGGTTGTATCGGTTGGGCTGCCTGGAAATACTATCAGGTAACAAAAGATAAACAATGGCTACGTGAAAAAGGCTATCCGTTGCTCAAAGAAGTAGCTGCCTTTTGGTGTAGTCGTGTAGAGCGCAACGGTGCAAGCAAGTACGACATCAAGAATGTGATTGGGGCCAACGAATGGCAAGAAAACATTGACAACAACGCCTTTACGAATGGCATGGCCAAAACCGTACTACTCAACGCCACACAAGCCGCTACCGAACTCGGCCTCACACCTGACCCCGATTGGAAACACGTATCTGACAATATTCCAATACTAAAATTTGCCGATGGCACAACCCGTGAAAACGCCACTTACAACGGCGTAACCATCAAACAAGCCGATGTAAATCTACTGGCTTATCCGCTCAAAGTTGTGTCAGACGAAGCCAATATCCGTAAAGACATGGCCTATTACGAGCCTCGCTATTCACCCGAAGGCCCAGCTATGGGGATTGCGATTCTTTCTACGTTATGGTCGAGATTGGGCGAACCCGAAAAAGCCTATACTTATTTTCAGAAAGGTTATGTACCCAACAAAGTGCCGCCCTTTGGCGTAATTTCAGAATCGGCAGGTGGCACCAATCCGTACTTTGCCACGGGCGCAGGCGGAATGTTGCAGAGCGTAGTATCGGGTTTTGGGGGCTTGGATATTACCGACGGTGGTGTTGTTCAATTAAAAACCAAACTGCCAAAAGCCTGGAAAAGTCTCAAAATAACAGGTGTTGGAGTTGAAAAGAAAACGTTTGAAGTAAAATAAAATAACAATAAACCTCGCTTCTTCAAACAAACGCTATTAGATAGATTTACCTAATTTGAAAACCTCACCAACAAAATCAAACTTTGTTGGTGAGGTTTTTACTTATAAACTGTGTAATCTGTCTGTTTTGTGAAAGTAAAGTATAGTTTTGTTTAATTTTTTCAAAAAATATTTATAAATACTATCTACAAAAGACACTATATTCTGTTTTTTTCTACAAATTGCGGTATAATTGATTTGTTTTCACGTCATCAAATCTGCAAACTATGCTACGACTGTTTCCTAAACACATTGGTATCTGGGAAGGTACATATACCCGCATTAGCCCCGAAGGCCAGCTTATAGACCGCTGGAAAAGCCGCCTGACGATTCGTATGGAAGGCGAGCGAGGCTATCATCAAATCAATGAATATATGTGGGACGATGGCCACGTGGAGTTTCATGACTTTGGTGTGGCTCAATTTGATGAAAATTGGGAACTACAATTTGACAATCCACGTATATTGGGCCACGCCTGGGAAACCCAAAACTCTGTCAATTTAATTTGGGAATACAAAGACCGACCAGGCTCAAAACTCTACGAAATGATTGACCTTATTGGTGTTGACGAGCGTACTCGGATTCGGACTTGGAAATGGTCTTACTATGACCAGTTTGAGGGCTTGACGATGATTCACGAAAAAAAAACCAGCGACGACCCCAACCAAGACCCTACTTTTTGGGACGATTTGGCCAGCAAAAGATTCATGGGCGAAAGCCGTAGCAATAAATAATTTTGAATGATTGAATGAGAGAATGACTGAGTAACTTAGTTTTATTTCAATTATTCCACCATTCATAATTCATACATTCAATCATTCAAAAAATGACTATCACCGAAAAAATAATGGCCTACAACAGTGGCCGAGACAAAGTAACGCCAGGCGAACTGGTCTGGACAGATGTGTTTAGCGTAATGACGATGGACTATTTGGGCAAAGAAACTTTCAGAATGTTTGACTCACTCGGCACGGGCGATGTCTTTGATAAAGAACGGGTTATCTGTGTCTCTGACCACCTCGTACCTCCGCCTACGCCACAGTTTGCAACGATGCTCAACGAATGGCGAGCCGCCGTAAAAGCGCACGACATCAAGCACTTTTATGACTTAGGGCGGCAGGGCATAGCACATCAGATTATGGTAGAGCAGGGCCACGTATTGCCGGGCAAAATTAGCGTTGGTACAGACTCTCACGCCAATACTTACGGAGCAGTCGGCGCTATGGGCAACGCCGTGGCCGTGTCGGATGCTGCGGTGGCTATGGCCACTGGCAAAAGCTGGTTTAGAGTACCCGAGCAGGTTAAGTTTTATGTAACAGGCACGTGGCAACCGTGGGTAATGGCCAAAGACCTAAGCCTGCATATAATGGGTATGATGCACTGGAACGGCCATTTGATATACAAAACCTTAGAGTTTGCTGGCCCCGCCATCGATGCCTTAGATATGGCTGGCCGCATGACACTCTGCAATATGACGGTGGACTTGGGTGCTAAAAATGGTATCATTGCCCCAGACCAAAAAACGATAGATTTCTTACGGCCTGTGCAAAAAGGCTCGTGGGACATGATAGCATCTGACTCTGATGCCAGCTACGAAGCCGTTTATGAAATTGATATAACCAACCTCGGCCCAACGGTATCGATGCCCGACAAATTGGACGACGTTGTGCCTGTCGAAAAAGTGGTTGGAACAAAGTTTAACAAAGCTTTTGTCGGTACTTGTACCAATGGCCGCTTAGAAGACATTGCGATGGTAGCCAAGATTTTGGAAGGCCAGCAAGTACACCCCGACGTAAATTTTTTGCTCGTACCGGCCAGTACCCAAATCATGAAAGATGCCATAAAAGCAGGATATATCTCAATATTGCTCGATGCAGGCGTAGCCGTGGACACTCCAAGCTGCTCGGCTTGTGCAGGCATACACACGGGCGTAGCTGGCGATGGCGACATAGTACTAAGCGCAGGCAACCGCAACATGAAAGGCCGCATGGGGTCCAAAAATGCAGCCATTTACCTCACCAGCCCAGCCGTAGTAGCAGCATCAGCATTGAAGGGCGTAATCGTGGACCCGAGGAGGGGTTAGTTCTGAACGATTGGGTGATTGAATATTGGATAAAAAATAGAACTCAAAGCTACCATGAAAGAGGATTTTGTGAAAGAAATGCTTCTAAAAACCAAGCAATTAACTTTAAGAAGTATAAAAATTTTTCAATCATTACCCAAAACTGAAGAGTCAAAGATAATAGGCAAACAGTTTTTACGATCTTCGACTTCTGTTGGTGCAAATTACCGAGCAGTGTGTAGAGCAAGGAGTAGAGCAGAGTATTTTTCAAAATTAAGTATCACTATCGAAGAAACTGACGAAACAATGTTTTGGATAGAAATTATGATTGAATCTGGAATTATGACAAAAGAAAAATTAGACAAATTATATAAAGATTACGAAACTGTAATTAAAATTTTGGCAACAGCCCGAAAAAACACCCAAAAATAAATTCAAACACCCAATCATTCAATCATTCAAAAATGTTAATTCGAGGAAAAGCCTGGACATCAAGAGAATACGTTATGTCGTTTGACATGGTCGTACAACGTTTCTGGACATCGGCCATCGACAAAACCGAAAACGCCAAGTTTATAATGGCTGGTGTCGATGCCAAATACGACAACGAAAATGCCTTCAAAGACGAAGGATATACATTTATTGTAGCCGCTCACAACTTTGCTGGCGGTGGCAAGTCTATTGAACATTGTGTAACTGGCCTCATGGGAGCGGGCATAAAAGCCGTTTTTGCAGATTCATTTGCCCGTTTGCAATTCAGAAACGCAATCAATTACGGCCTGCCATTTGTTACAGCCAAAAATGCGATAGACATGGTGTCGACAGGTGACGAACTGGAATATAACCTCGAAACCTGTGAACTCAAAAACCTAACCACTGGCCAAACCATGTTTACATCGCCCGTAGCACCGTTTGTAGCCGAAGTAGCGCAAGCAGGTGGGCTGATGGATTTTATTAGAGAAAAAATAAAGAATGGAACAGTGGGGGAATTGCGGTAAACTAAGTTGTAATTATTATCGGACCAATCTCAGGATTTTCAAGACAAATTTTGATTCGAGGCACAAGCGGCAAAAGGAAACGATACTCGTTGTTGGGTGCTATTAGAACAAAAACACTAATTGGATATTTATCAAAATTTTGTTGATACCGCAAATTTTTATCAAAAGTAAAGAGTACATCAAAGTTGTTTGTTAGCATTAGTTGCAACAATTTGCCATTTTTGATACCATTCCAGCCCAAGTCCGTAACATGATAGATTTCGTGTTCTGAAAAATCGTTTTTGAATCGTTTGGGTAAGTTTTCGTCAAGCAGCAATTTCATGAACAAACTGCGAAAAATGAGGTGAAGTAATTGTTTTTTGGGCTAATTCAAGCAATGCTATGGCCTGTTCTTTTTGCACAGACGGAAAATCCAATAAAAATTCGTTAATTGTGATGCCATCTTCCAAATGCCAAAATAAAGATTCAATAGGCACTCTTGTTCCCGTAAAAACAGGTGTTCCAGACTGAATCTGGTCGTCAATGGTGATTATGTCGGTAATATCCATAACTCATATTTTTTGACAAATATAGTGATTCCAAACCAATGCAAGAAATAATACATATCACTAACTTTTTACAAAAACGGTTTGAGGCACTACAAACCCTTGATATGAAACGTATATTGCCGCTTTTTGCCGAAAATGCCGAAGTGGTAGATGCCAGCAACAACGTAACAAGTGCTGAGGTATATTTAAGAAAATACTTGCCACTCTTCAAACGTTTGAAAATCAATAACGTCAAAATTACAGATATTGTACTACGTGAAAACAAAGCATATACGCTCGAAAAATATGATTTTGATGCAGAAGTTTTTAATTCGAGAACAAAAATAAAAGGCCAAGTGGCGATGAGTTGCGTGTTGCAACAAACTGATGGCCAATGGAAAATAGTGCAGTATTGTGTCTCAAACACTTTTAACGACCAACTAATTAACATTCTGAATCAAATAGATGAAAAAAAATTACGCAAAAGAAAAAATCAAGAACGGTGAGGCGATATTAGGAGTAATTTCTAATACCTCCGACCCTATGATTGCTGAATTTTGTGGCTTCGGCGGGCTTGATTATTATATGATTGACTGCGAGCATGGAGCCATCAACATCAACCAAGTACAAGACATTGTACGGGCTTGCGAAGTGTCGGGTATTACACCCATGGCACGGATTCGCAGCACCGATCCGAAACTTATTTTGCAATTTTTAGACACGGGAATAATGGGTGTAATGATGCCTGGCGTAAGCGAAGTATCTGAAATTGAAGCATTAGTAAGCGCCATGAAATATCCACCAATCGGCAACCGTGGCCTCGGGCCAGTGCGTGCGTGGGACTTTGGTTTGGGCAAAATGCCACAGGCTGAGTATGTAACTTTTGCCAACGAACAGACACTCGTACTGCCCCAAATAGAGGACATAAAGGCCGTAAAAAATATCGAAGCATTGTGCAAAGTACCTGGCCTTGACGGTTTTATTATTGGCCCTCGAGACTTGGCTATGAGTATGGGTTACTATGATGGCCCCGCCCATGACGAAGTAAAAAAAGCGATTGACCGTGTTTTTGAAGTCGTGTTAGCTCATAACCTCATCGTTGGTACAACTGCCGCTACTGGCGAGCAAGCCAAAGCGCTCATCGACAAAGGGGCAAAAATTATTATGAATTATGTAGGCGGAATGTTGGGGGCATCGGCCAAAGCGTTTATCAGTGGTGCAAATGCGTAAATACAGAAATGCAAAAAGGTTTTTTCAAGGCTTAGAGATGTAAATGATTTATGATTTTAACTTTATGAATAATTTATACGAGAAAAATAGCTACGATGGAATGGTGGCGAGATTTGAAAAATTAACACCTGAAACACAGCAACTTTGGGGCAAAATGAGCGTGTCGCAAATGATGGCACATTGCTCAGTAGGTATCAGAATGGCCTTGGGCGATGTCAAACCAAAACGCTCTTTGATTGGTCTTTTAGTTGGCCGATTTTATAAAGGAATGGTGACAGGTGCTATCAAAATGCCCAAAAATAGCCCAACCGCTCCCCTATTTGTGATAACCGAAGAAAAAGATTTTTTGAAAGAAAAAGTAATACTAATGGCACTACTCGAACGTATGCACGAAAGCGGAGAAGCTGGTGCAACCACGCATCCGAATCCATTTTTTGGTAAACTCGCGCCCAGCGAATGGGGACAAGGCCAATATCACCATCTCGACCACCATCTAAGGCAGTTTGGGGTGTAATAATTATAATTGAGTAATGATTGAATAAAAAGTCCAATCATTCGTTCACCCAACCATTCAATCATTGATACATGACCACTCTCATCGTACTTTTCAATCTCAAAGCAGGTATTTCAGAAGCCGACTACGAAGCCTTTGCCAAAACGTTGGACATTCCAACCGTTACAAGTCTTAAATCAGTTGCCGATTTTAAAGTTTATAAATCTTATGGCATCTTTGGCTCTGATGCTACCCCACCCTACCGCTATTTTGAAATCATTAACTTCTCGACTGTGGACGAACTCGTGGGCGACATGAGCGCAGAACCAAAAATGGCAGACCTGCCAGCCAAATTTGCCGAAATGGCCGATAACCCTGTGTTTATATTGACGAATGAGATTTGATTTATGCCACCAATACAGTACTTACAACACAAACTATTACCACTGTTGAAAGATAGCAGTAACTTTACCGACTCAACAGGTGAAGTCGATACTGCGTTGATGGGCTATTTAGAAAAATGGTTCAATGAACTAACTGGTGTAATCGTTGCTACCGAAACAGACCCTAATAGAATAAGGTACTTGCGGTTGGCTGCTTGTATAGCCATTGATATAAAATCAGGTAATTTTACAGCCAAAGACTACTTGAAATTATTTCAAAATTTTAGCGATTCACCAACTGTCAGCATCTTCCAAAGTTTTGACGATGCCATTACTGAGGCTTTCCCTCTGCCTATTGCCAATTATAGTACACGAGACAAAGTTCAATATGCAAGAGTAATGACATTCAAACAGTATGATGAAAGGTATCTAAAATCGACGACTCGGGCAGCACTTTCAACACCACGAAAGAAATCACCTTTGGCCAAAAATGCACATAAGCATCGTAACTTAGATTTTGATAACACAACAACCTGGGCAGATTACTATTTGAATGACGATAAACAAATCCCTTTCAAAAAAATAAATCCAACCCTCACAATACGTGCTAGTAATGATTGGGCTTGGATTACTCCCAAAGATGAGTTAGAAGATACTATTAATGCTTTAAAAGCAGCTGGAAAGTTAAACATCGGCCAGATTATTGCACTAAGATTAGGGTTGATATTGGAAGATTTAGCATTTTCAACAGATAATGGGTATATCTATTTTGTGTATCCCCCCAATTTTAATGAAACCGTTTATCAACCCACCGCTATTTTGGCTAAAGGTTGGCAATGGCAACATGGTTTTATTTCGTACAAAAAACAGGATTCTTATGGTCGAACTTTTGATTTTTCGGGATTAAAGTCTAATTTTAAGGAACGTATTCATCACGGATTCCCTGCCGCTAATTACCGTTTCAAGGCTTTTGTGGTTGGTAGTAGAACTGAAAAAGTCGATGAAGTCAATGATATAACAACGCTCAAGTCTCAAAAAAAAATGTATAAAGAAGCAGTAGCACGATTTAAAAAAATTAAACTCGTATGACCCAAGCAGGAACAAAACTAATAGAAGCCATTAACCAAAAAGGGTCAAGCGAGATTTACACTTGGCTCGATGAAGTACTAAGAGACGACAAAGGCAGCCCATCGCCTATGCCTCATCTTAGGGAGTCACCTAATAGTATCATAACTTGGACTTACGATTTTGTAGATAGACCTACCAAGCGACTAATAGAAGAAAATCTATGGCTGTTGCTCAAACATAGCGTAACCAAATATGGCGAAGCTACCAATGCCGAAGCCACGCTTTATGTGGAAGGGTTATTGTCTGTTTTTGAAGAAATAGAAGCATTGGAACGTTTCAAATATGATTTGTACAAATTGGTCGAACAACGTCCCTTTGAAAAATTGGTCTATGGGCAAGCCAGAAACTTGTATTTGGTCATGCTCAATGTCTATATAAGTTGGCTTGATATGGTAGATGTGGAAGAATCAAAATTAGATAATTATTTTATCAACGAATTGTCCCACTATAAACACACACCATTTTTTCAGGTTGCGTTGCGGTATTTTCATAAAAAGAAGGATTATGAACCTTATTTTAACTTTTGTAGTGAAATAATAAAATATACCAATACGAACGATGATGCTTACTGGTTGGTCGATGCCACAGAAGAATATTTTGACTATACGGACGGCAACATGATGCTGTACCTATCACAATGGATTATAGAAACCAACGAAAAACAGAATATAAACCAAATGTGGTGGACTAACTACAAAACGAAAGTAACGAAATGGCTTAAGCGAGTGGAAATAGAAGTAAAAACCAAACAACAAATAGTACCCCGTCCAGAATGGATTGAAATGGTATTACTCATGTGTGATAGCGGTAAAGAAAAAGTTGTTATTGACTCTAAGCAATCACAATTCTTTCAAAAAATATTGAAAACAAATCATTCAGATAAAGCAAATATAATCATTGGGGAATTTTGGCATTACATTAGTGGTGAGAATCCTCTCAAAAAAATACGCTATAGCACCTCCACCACCTCACCAGGCTATTCAGATATTTTTGAAAATGGTACCTTTCCCAATGATAATGGAGA
>JAYVJH010000226.1:0-1984 GCA_043769455.1 Runella sp.
GAAAGGTTGTGCCGACCCACGGTTATAGATAATCGATGCTGCTGTGCCGTCGTTGTTGTATTCTACATCTTGTTTGATGGTGTAAATGGTCTCACGGCCATTGGCTGTAAATGTACCCGATGATGTGGCCATATCCGACAGAATAGCACCTTCGGGGTCGAGTACTCTTAAAAACACTGTCTTTGTACCAGATCGTGAAATAGGATTGGCGGCTAAGTCAAAGTCTATTTTGAGTTTGTCGATTTTGCCAGCACGGTATGCACCACCGTCTCGTTCTTTGCCTCGTGCCGATATAGCATTGACCGCCACGTTTTGTGCTTTGAGTGCCGAAGCAATCGTAACCTTTTGAGCCAGTTCTTTGTTTCGGGCCGAAAGACTACCTACCGAATCGTCGAGGGTCTGTTTGAGGGCGGTTTTTTCGGTTTCGAGGCCACCTACTTTTTGTGTCAGTTCTTGGTTTTGGGTAGTTACAATGCCCAACTCTTCTTTGAGTTTGGCAATGTCCTCGTCTTTGCGAGCCAGAATAGCCTCATACTTAGCGATTTTATCTTTGTATTTTGCCAAATTGACCGAGGCCGAGCCAGCCGCTGTTTTGAGAGCGGCTCTATCTTTTTCGATTTCGGCTTTGAGTGCAACCAACGAATCGACCTGACCACCGAGTTGTTGAATTTCAGCGATTTTTAGGTCTAATTGCGAAGAGATAGAATCTAATTTCATCTTTGTCGATACTATTTCTTCTGTTTTGGCAGTAATAACCGATGCCTGTGTTTTGTTTTTTTCTCGTTCTTGATAGAAAAAGTAAATTAAAACAACATTGAGTAATGCCAAAATGGCAAGTGCGGCTAATAATAGACTTTTTTGGTCTTTTTTTGGTTTCTGTTCGTTGTAATCCATGATACGAGGTTATTTTGAGATGAGTAGTTAGTTGAGATTTTCGCTTAGAACGATAATTAGTTCGGGTTTATTGTTTATTTTCGTGTGGCAATAGTTTAGAATGTTGCGTAGCCTTGTTGTTCAATAAATATAAAATACAGATGCAAGTAGGTACAAAATTCTCAAAAAATAGCATATCAGCCATAATTAACTGTCTTTTTTTCTGGATATATTTTATTTTTTGTGCCTGCAAAAGTAATTCGGTGGACGAATCAAAGATTTTGGTTGGTCGCTGGGTAGAAAGTACAGGTCGAGGTGATACGCTTGTTTTTGATGCCAAAACATCTTTTGTAGTAGTCAAGCGTGGTTTTAAACTAATAAACGGTGTTCGATTACCCAAAATAGGGGGTGGATTGTGGGAGTACAAACTGCTGGCTAACTATAAGATGGAGGTACGCTACTCGCTGTCGTCCAATTCTGCCATTACAACCTCTCATGTAGAGCTGAAAGACGATAATTTGTATGTAGCCAATTTTTATGAACTTGAAATTCCCAATAAATATGAATTACGTGTTTTTAGTAAGCGTTAAATTTCGCCAAATGCTATTTCTTCACGTTCCAATATTTTGACAATTCGGGGGCTATGTTCAATCAAAACAATAAAATTCTTTTTTCTATAACCATCTTCTTCGTCCAACCATTTCCAATCTTCGGCAGTAGCATCTAATAAATTGAATATATCGATGAGTTTATTAGGCTTTTTTTCTCCAGCCAATAGTAAACCTGTGTTCTTGAAAACAATAGCCACGTTTTCGTTTTCTATCCATTCCAAATCGTTTATCATTTCGTCAAGCGAGTCTAGGTTATTGGCAAAATAATCTGGAAGTTCGAGTTCTCTTTTTATTTCGGTATAAAATGCCGCTAACGTTTGTGCTTTTGCGCCATCAACTGTCGCCAACTGATAATTTTTGAACTCGTTAAGAGTTTGATTTGTAGTAAAAACTGTAAAATTAGGCATATTTTGTTTTTTTTGGATTCAAAAAAGCCGCTCAAAACTTAATTTAAGCGGCTTTTTGTACTGCGAGTGGGCCCAGTAGGAATCGAACCTACC
>JAYVJH010000227.1:0-4110 GCA_043769455.1 Runella sp.
ATTACGGGTGCAGAAGATTTTAGTTTTTTTCAACAAAAAATACCAGGCTTCTTTTACTTTTTGGGTGGAATGCCCAAAGGCAAAAAACGCAGCGAAGCAGCGCCACACCACACTCCCGATTTTTATATTGACGAAAGCGGCTTCACGCTCGGGGTCAAATCACTCTGTAACTTGGTGGTGGATTATAACGAAAGTGTTGTGGCTAAGAAAAAATAGTAGCGACTTTTAGCGCAGCCTTCGCTCCAAAGCGAAGGCTGCGCTGTTAGGCCAACACCTCAAACACTACTGCCGTGCCGTTGGCACTGACCATGAGCATTGAGCCATTGAGCGACTCGTAGTCTAAGTCCACACCTATCACGGCATTGGCGCCGAGGCGTTGGGCTTGGTCTATCATTTCAGAAATAGCCAAACTTTTGGCTTCTCGCAGACCTTGCTCGTAGGCACTCGACCGCCCGCCAACGATGTCGGTTATGCCTGCAAAAAAGTCTTTGACGATATTGGCCCCGATAATGGCCTCGCCATTTACGAGACCGATATATTTGGTAATGCGATTACCTTCGATGGTGTTGGTAGTGGTTACGAGCATTGAGTAGTAGGTTTTTAGACTGCATATTAGTTATATTTCTGGAAAATACCATCAAAATTTACACCAATGACCACACCAACTGATAAACTGCAACCCAGCCTGACACCGACCTTGCTGTGGGGGCTTGGCGTGGGCTATGTTATTTCGGGGCTTTATTTTGGCTGGAACTTAGGCTTGCAGCAAGGCGGCACACTCGGCATGGCAGTAGCTACGGGCTTAGTTGTGGTGCTATACATTTGTTTTTCAATGAGTTATGCAGAATTGGCTTGTGCCATTCCGCAGGCAGGTGGTGTGTTTGACTATGCCTCACGGGCGTTGGGTAGCCGCTGGGGATTTGTGGCGGGTATTGCCCAAATCGTTGAATTTGTCTTTGCGCCTCCTGCCATAGCCCTCGCCATTGGAGCGCACATCAATTTATTTTTCCCAAGTATTTCAATCAATTCTACTGCTGTTTTTGTTTATTTTATATTTACATTTCTCAATATCCGTGGTGTAAAATTAGCGGCTACTTTCGAGTTGATTATTACCATTGTGGCTGTTTGTGGCCTGCTGTTATTTGTCGGATTGTCTGTTTCTCAATTTGAAATAAAAAATCTAACAACCAATGCCCTCCCCAATGGTTGGGCTGGTGCTTGGGCGGCTATACCGTTTGCAATTTGGTTTTTTTTGGGAATAGAAGGACTCGCCAACGCCGCCGAAGAAAGCATCAATCCACAACAAGACTTGACTCGGGGATTTGGTTTGTCGATGGTTACTTTGGTCGTTTTGTGTGTGCTTACGGCTGTGTGTGCGGTGGGAGTGGCTGGTTGGGAGGCTGTAGTTTTCAAGGCCAACGGCACTATTACCGACTCTCCGCTGCCCTTGGCATTGGCTCATGTTTCTGTTTTGTGGCAGCGAGCGGTTGTTTTTTTTGGATTGTGTGGCCTTGTAGCTTCTTTTCATGGCCTGTTGATGGCGGGCGGACGAGCGACTTATGAAATGGGGCGAAGCCGAAACTTACCAAAATGGCTTGGTAAAATTAGCCCAAAATACCAAACACCAGCCAATGCCCTGATAGCCAATATGCTGATAGGAATTGTGGCACTACTTACCAATTCTACTGCCGACATTATTGTGCTGTCGGTGTTGGGTGCGCTCACGCTTTATGTTTTTGGTAGTTTGTCAGTAATTATTCTTCGCAAAACCGAACCTCACACTCCTCGCCCGTTTAGTGTGCCTGCGTTCCCGATTGTGCCTATTGTCGCACTTCTGCTGTCGGTTGTGGCTTTGGGGGCGGTGGTTTATTTCAATCAAACACTTACTACTTGGTATGTATTTGTGTTGGTTGGGGCGGTGTTTTTTAGAACTTTAAAACAATATTTCTCGACCCAAATATGATTACATACAACCCCAAAGACTGGTGGAAACTTATTTTTGCATTTCATAGAAGCGATACTTTTAGGATTTTATTGCCTGGTATGATTGGCGTGGCTTGCTTTACGGCTGTGGTGGCTTATCTCGAAAACGATGTCTGGCAAACGTCCTTTAAAAGTACGACAGTGGTACACTCAATTATGGGCTTAGTGTTGTCGTTGTTGCTTGTTTTTAGGACCAATACCGCTTACGATAGGTGGTGGGAAGGGCGAAAAACTTGGGGGAGTATTGTCAATAATTCTCGAAATTTAGCCCTCAAACTCAATGCTTTTTTAGATATTGACGCTATTCAAACCAAAAAGATGTTTAGGATATTGATTGGCAATTATCTGATGGCTTCCAAAGAACATTTGCGTAAAGGTGTAAAACAAGAGCATTTAGACGTAATCGGTGTGTATGACTATGCCTATTATTCAAAAACAAAACACATACCCAATCAGGTAGCCAAAGCGATTTTTATAGAAATTGACAGGCTTTTTAGAGCCAAACAACTCACGGGCGAGCAGCTTATGGTACTCAATGGCGAGCTACAATCGTTTACCGACAACTTGGGTGCTTGTGAGCGTATTCGTAAAACACCGATTCCGTATGCGTATAGTTTATTTTTGAAGAAAGTTATTTTTTTGTATGTTTTTACAATGCCTATTGGCTTTGCGGTAGAGTTCAAATATTGGTCAATAGTTATTGTAACCCTCGTATTTTATGTTTTTGCCAGTATCGAAGTCATCGCCGAAGAGATTGAAGACCCCTTTGGTACAGACTCCAACGACCTGCCAACAGACGAAATTACGGAAAACGTAAAAGGAAATTTAGTAGAAATATTAGAACAATAAACAACATTATAGCACAATTTTGACATCACGCTGCTCAATATACAACTGTAATAGACTGACAGAATACACCAAAAATCCAAATGCCATTATTGACCATAAACCAAGTATAAAGTTGTCGATAGGGCTATTTTGGTCAATAAATGAAGTCTGAACTATAAACAAAGTTAAGCCAATATTACCCCCTAATGCCCTACGAATCAGGACATTGAGCCTGATAGATTTGAGTAAAGCCCTGTTTTTTTTTATGTAATATCCCCACACAGATTTGAGACTAAGTGGTACAATGATCAAAAGGGGCAAAAATACCATAACGATAACGATAATCTTCAAGGCCAGTACTTGCTCTCGTAGCATTTCGACACCTTTGAAAACCAATACTGCACTGAGAAGCACGGCAATAATGGCTGGAAACTTAAAGTAACTTTTTATAATTTGCCACTGATGTCTGCCAGCAAAGGTATTGATTTTGTCGTGTTGCTGCCACTGCATGGCTTCGAGGCCGTAGTAGGTCATTTCGTACTGGTCGGTATAGCGAGTATTAGAATACGAGCGGCTCAAAAATGAATCGTGAACACAATGAAAAGCCGCCTCAAAGTCTTTGCCGTCAGCCATTTGGCTTTCGATACTGCTTAAATAATGGTCGTTCATTATTTCATAAAAATCTTGAAACTGCACGCTACTTACGTCAATAATCGCCTCACGAATGTATGCTTTTTGCTGGGTTGTGGTCATATCGTTAAGAAATTGGGTTCAATAATTGTTGAATAAAAGTGCTGTTTAAAAAATCAAGTGGACTAATTTGATTGTATTTTAAAACAAATTTAGCTTATTTTTTGATTCTAAACAATGATTTTAAACCAAGTAATCTCATACTTAAAGACGCTCATTCGAGTTTGTATTTTTCCAATATACTACGACTAACAATAGTCATAGTAAAGGTGATATTAACTGCATTATAAACCGCACGGGCGGCCCCGTTGCGTTTCTTTGAAATTTTTGAATCCAGCTAACCCGAAATATTGTTTAGAATCACGAAAGTCGAATCGCTACCGCAAACCGTTCTATCTGAAATCTTAAAGAATAGTATTTGATTATTTTTATTGCTGTTAATTCTAAATCAGGACTAAATAAAATTGTTCTGGCAATCTTATTAGTTTGAGTATTTTCATGGATTAAAACGATAATATTCAACAATTTTACCTTGATACTTGGGTTACAATCTTGAAGATGGTAAATATGGGAGTTACATCGAGGGCATCTTTTTCTTGTTTAGAGTCA
>JAYVJH010000228.1:0-2716 GCA_043769455.1 Runella sp.
TCGTGGCGAGACCGTCATTTGATATGGATTGATAAAAGTACCATTGACAACTGTACCGTCAGAAAGTGTAAAAGAATAAGGCGGAAGGCTATTTTTGAACATAATTTTCAATCGAGTAGCACCACCTGGCCTTATAAAACCATTTCCCAAAATTGTAGCTTCGGCGGCATTGGCCTTGATTACTTTGAGCGATGTTGCTGACCCTTCGGCATTGGGGGCGGTTGAGATAACTCTTATTTTCTGTATCGAAATGGTATCTTTCAAAAAAGGCGGCAAAATCTTGGCTTTGAGTGAGCCAGCCCCGCCCGAAGTAGGCAAATTGACCCAAACACCGCCAGTATCTAATACTTGTACTACAAATTTATTTGCCCCAAAAAATCGCCCTGTTGTGCTAAACGGTACATCGATTTCTGTACCATAACAAATCGTTTTTGTGGTTAAATTAGCCGTTGTGATGCTTGTAGGTGGCACTTTGACATTGACAAATGCCGAACCCGACATATCGCCAACGCCACAAAACCCACCTGACGAAGTGATGCTGTAAGTGCTTGAATTGTAGGGCGATACTTTGAGTTGAAACGGCGATTGATAGATGTCGTTTTGATAGGTACCGTCTGATAGTAACACAAACCACGGGCTGGTTCCAGTAAAGTTTAAGGTCAAGTTTGTAGAGCCACCTTCGGGTATGTTTAGGGAGTCTTTTTGTAAGATGGTGGTCGTTGAGGTGGCAACCGTAACGCTGGCGGTGTCTGACAAACAAAACGGAAAAGTAGCCGCTATCCGTAGTTTATATTTGCCCGAGGGCAAGCCTATTGGTAGTTTGGCAACAAGCGGATTTTCACCCAATGTCGAAATGTTAATAAAGTTTTGAGCTGATGTGTCGGCCAACTGAACAATGAAACCATTGCCAATCTCGTACTTACCAGTGGCGTTGAAATTGACCTGAAACGGCACTCCCGTACAGACTTTATAGCCCCCCTTTGGCACCGCCACTAATGCTATTTGTGGTAGTGTGTCGGCACTTACTTCTACGATGGCCTCGCCCGAAGTCGTGCCAGAGCCACAGGCATTGGTTACTCCCAGTACTTTGATTGACTGCGTTTTGAGTGGCGAAATACTCGTTAGATATGGATTAACAAATGTGTTAGAAACAACAGTACTGTCAGACAACGCAAATGACCATGGCCCCGCACCGCTCAAACTAACTTTGAGATTGGCCGTTTGGCCTGGCCCTATTTTAGTGTTTATTGTTCCATCGATCAGTTCGATTTTGGCCTGTGGCAATGGCAAAATATTGACATAGCTAACGTTACTCGCTATGACAGGACTTGACGACAATATCCGCAAGCGCAGCTTAGGTTTAGATTGATTGGGGATTTGTAAAATAAAATCTTGAACGGAAGCTACTGGTTCTGAAATAGTTATAAATTTATTGTCAGCTTCAACCGATTGAACCACAAATTTGTTATCGACATTGAACGGCCCCGAAATGGTAATCGGCAACTGGATTTTGGCATTTGGGCAAACCGTCATATACGACAGGTCGGTGAGGTGTATCTCTGATTTTATCAAAACAGAGTCTTTTTTTTGTGGAATTGTATCGGGCCGATAAGTAGTATCTCGCTGGAGGCCAATGCGTGGGGGGGCGATGGTATCTTTTTGGGAAGCGATGGTATCAATCTTTATTTGAAGTAGTTTCTTTGTGAGGCTGTCTTGACCTATCGCATATTTTTTTGTCGTATCTTGCTGTATCGTATCGACATTGACACCCGTTTTTGTTTGTTTGTCGGTTAATGTTAGGTCCAATAAACTACTTATCATCAAGCCACTTGCTATACTGAGTCCAATTATTTTGTTCATCTGATTCTATTTTTAAACTACAAATTTAGCTTTCAAACGACATATTTCATACAAAACAGTTTTTTCTCTTAAAAACTATTTTGGCATATTTCTCGTTGGTATAAATCAAAAATCATGCTTGTAAAAAAAATACTCACCCTCTTGATTATCGTCATGGCTGCACCCATTTGCTTGTCTTCGCCAAGCGTTGGCGACAAAGAATTAGTGGCTCTTTCTGGAAAATTGCTTTTGAACGTAAAAAGCAATCTTCCCACCGAAGCCATTGAGCTACAACTATCAAAGCTAAAAATGACAGACCTCATGGCGGCATTGGGAGACGACAACGCCAAAAAAACTTTCTGGATAAATATTTATAATGCCTACTTTCAGATTTTGGTTATACGAGACAAAAAAACGATTTCTGAAGTTTTTACGGGAGAGTTTTTTACCATTGCCCAAACTAAGTTTAGCTTAGACGACGTAGAGCATGGCATCTTGCGGCGCTATCGGTTCAAGTATAGTTTGGGGTATTTTCCGCAGTTTTTTCCATCGCAAACTATCAAAGACTTAGCCGTTTCTAAGATTGATTTCAGAATTCATTTTGCGCTCAACTGCGGTGCAGTAAGCTGCCCGCCGATTGCGTTTTATGATTATGACAAAATAGATAAACAGTTAGAAACCGCCACCTATTCGTTTCTAAAAAATGATACAGAGATAAATGCTGTCACCAAGACCGTAAAAGTAAGTAAAATTTTGCAGTGGTTCAAGGCAGATTTTGGTGGAGAGAGCGGTATAAAAACGATTTTATTGAAGTACCTAAAAACTGATTTTGCCAATTATTCTGTCAGCTATAAAGTATATAACAAAAGCGAAAAAC
>JAYVJH010000229.1:0-2487 GCA_043769455.1 Runella sp.
GAAAATATTTGACCAGCATATTTACAGACTTCAACGCCTCAAATATGCGCTTGGGCAGCCAGTTTATACCTCAATTATTGAGTCAAATACACTCTCAAAAGCCATTGAACGTGCCGATGTAGTGATTGGCTGTATGCGGCCAGACGATGGATATAGTCCCTGTGTGGTGTCAGAAGAAATGGTAGCAAAGATGAAACCAAAGTCAGTTATTATTGATGTATCAATCGACCAAGGCGGCTGTTTTGAAACCTCTCGAATGACTTCTTACGAAAATCCAACCTATCAAATTTATGACGTAATTCATTATTGCGTACCAAATATTGCATCGAGGGTGTCTCGTACTGCGAGTATTGCGCTCAGTAATGTATTTTTGCCAATGTTTCTCAAAACAGGTACAACCAACGGTATCGAGGCCATGATGTATGCCAATCGGTGGTTTACAAAGGGAGTATATTGCCACAAAGGTACGCTCACCAACGGTCATTTGGCCAAACGGTTTGATATGAATTATAAAGATTTAGGTCTATTGATGGCCGCACGATTTTAGAGAGTAGCAAGTCAGACTTCAAACTGCACTATTGCTCAAAACACTATAATTCAATAACTAATAATGATAGACAACAGTAACGAAAATTTTTTGATGGACGATGCCAACTCGCCCGAAGTAGATAAAAAACTATTGGGATTGGTTTCGCAAGATTTTGTGAGAGTATGCGACCAACTCAAAGAAGCATCGTACCAGATAAGAACAAGAGGCTTCTCGGCCAATCCGATTTTTATAGCCACCAAACGTGCTACTGAAATCGGTATTTTGTTAATTGCCAATGGCGACGCCGCCAATGAACTTGACTATAAAGCAAGTTTTATGGACGAGTTTGTTCAGCGTGGATTGATTGCTCCCGAGGCCGTAGAAATGTTTAAAGAAAATTACAAAAACCCAGATGAATATTGCTGTCTGTTTGTGATTCATGCCGACTTTGCGGGTTTTGTTTATGTGCCTTTTCCAGAAGATTAGGAGAGATAACAACCTATAATCTACACGTCAGATACAAAAACTCGCCGCTCGAAGTCCGAAATTATATCGACCTTGATGGTGATGGCCGTGTTGGGTAGTAGGTTTGTGATTTTGTCTGGCCACTCTATCAGGCAACGGCTGCCTGAATATAAATACTCTTCGATACCTATGTCAAAGGCTTCGGTTTCAGATTTGAGTCGGTAGCAGTCAAAATGATAAATAGTGTCGCCATCGGTAGTTATATATTCATTGACAATCGAAAACGTAGGACTTTGTACGTCGTCTCTAATGCCTATTTCACGACAAATTGCGCTAATCAAGGTCGTTTTTCCAGCACCCATCGGGCCGTCAAATAGCCAAATGGCTTTATCTTTATAGTTGTCAAATAAAAATTGAGCAGCGGAGTCAATCTCAGCAAGTCGATACACAAAAGCAAGCATAAATAGTGAATAGTGAAAAACGAAAAATATTGTAATCAGTACATTGTTTACTTGTGTGCAACTACTTATTTTTTAGAAAACCAGCCCATTAGTACCATTCCAACGGCACAAATCACAAGTCCGCCCGACTCTCTGGCGAGTTCGATGTTGAGGCTTCTCATTTTTACTTCATCAAACAAAAAACCCTCAAATTGTGGTGGCCATTGAAAATATGCCGCCATGAGATAGCCCACTGCCATAATCCAAAAAATATAATAGTGGGGCTTGCGGTCAATCAATACAGCAACACAAGCCAAGGCCGCCAGGCCATAAATAGCTATCCAACGCTCAGGGTCGGGGTCGTTGTACTGTACGGCAGCGCTTAGCAGGTATATCAATAAGAAAACAAGGGTAACAGTTTTTTTGACGTTCATCGGTCGTTAATTGATAATTGAGACAACAAAGATATAAATAATAGTCGTACAGACTGAGGTGTATTGATTTTATAAATTATTCGATTTTAGAAACCAAATTAGTGCTAAATTGCAAATCTATTAACAACAACCAATTTTGATGAAATATATCTATACCTACTTGCTTTTTTGTGTTTGTCTAAAACTTTCTGCCCAAAACCTAACCCAGACCTTGCGAGGGAATGTTACCGAAGAGGGTAATGTTCGAGTTTTAAGGGGTGTTAATGTCAAAGTTCAAGGTACTAATTTTGGGTCTGTTACCGACACTAACGGGGTTTTTGTGATTGCAAATTTACCACTCGGTCGATATGCGATTGAGGTCAGTGGCGTAGGCTACCAAACGCTTGTGCTGTCGGAGGTGTTGGTGGAGGCAGGCAAACAAAAAATAGTAGAAATTGGCCTCAAACCCAAAACCGTTCAGCTTAGTGAGGCCATAGTACGTGCTTCGCCGCCGCCAGCTTTTGGTAGCGTGCAGACCATAACCCAAGAGCAAACGCTGAGATATGCGGCTACTTTTTTTGATGCGGCTCGTCTTGTTACGTCGTTCCCAGGCGTTGTGGCGGCCAACGACCAAGCCAAT
>JAYVJH010000230.1:0-2299 GCA_043769455.1 Runella sp.
CAGCCAAGCCTGAGACGTTTTCTAAAAACATAGCTTGCCGCTGGCCATTTGCCCCCACCACCAAGTTATGAAAAGTGAGCGACAACTCAACAATAGGATTGAACCCTGGGAAAGAGCCGTAGCGTGGCCACATTTCTTCGACCATGATACGGCTATGGCCACTGCCAAAAACATGAACCATGCGACCAGCCAAAATAGTATCAGCAAACCACTGAGCGGCTGTCTGAATTAACTCTGTTTGCTGTGCTACTGTGGCAATAATACCCTGCGATTTTTGTAAATATTGTGCTGTTGGAGACATAAGTAGTGAATAGTGAAAAACGAATAATGAAAAGTGTAGTAATTAGCTAATAACCAAACATTTAAAATAAATCAAAACACCGTTTATTTATAAGTAACCACCGACTTGCCCTTCTGATACACTCCAGCCACCATCGACAGACAATATTTGACCAGTTGTGAACTTAGAGCAGTCGGACATAAAATAGAGTGCTGCTCCATTGAGGTCGTCGGCTTGGCCTATGCGCCCGCCATCAAGTGGTTGTTTGGTTTTGATAAAAGCCATAATTGATTCGTTTTGAACTGCCCGTTGTGCCATTGGTGTATCGACAAGGGCAGGGGCAATTACGTTGATTCTGATATTGTTGTGGGCATAATAGGCAGCAATAGACTTGCTAAAACCAAAGACGGCAGCTTTGGCCGCAGCGTAGGCGTGGGTAGTAAAGTGCGTAATTGACGGCGAATGACCCAATACAGAACTCATGTTTAGAATAGTTCCGCCTGTTTGCTGAACCAAAAAAGCCTGCACCGCTGCCTGATTTGAAAGCATCAATGACGTTAGGTTTAGGTCAAAAGTATGTCGCCAACCCTCAAGCGACAGTTCGTGTAGTGGGCCGTCGCCTTGTTGTCGTCCACTGCCACCAGCTACATGATATAGCCCATCGAAACTCCCAAACGACCTTTGGCATAGCGCAATGGCCGCCTTGGCGGTGTCTGGCTCGCAAGCATCTGCCGACAAACTAAGGCAGTTTTTGAGTTGCGATTGAACCGTCTCACAACTTTCGGTATCTCGGCCTACAACTACAATCTGTGCGCCATTGGCCACAAAAGCCGCCGCCGCCGCCAAACCTATGCCTGTCGTACCACCAATTATTACTATTTTTTTGCCAGTCAGCATCTGTTGATATTACACTGTTTTTTCCATTATTATAAATTCTAAAAATTGTTTGGGTGTTCCAGCATTAGGGTCGTCCATCGGAAAACACTTGGTTTGGCCCGTGGCTTGATAGCCGTGCCGTTTGTACCAATCAATAAGCTCACTTCTGACCGAAATTACTGTCATCGCTATTTTAGAAAGCCCCAGCGACATGGCCGTAGTTTCGGCGGCGGCCAATAGTTTTTTGCCTATACCGCCACCCTGCAATGTTGGCAACACCGTGAGCATACCCAAGTAAAGCGAGTCCGATTGTTGTTCGAGCAATACACAACCCACTATCTGGTTGTTTTCTGTATATTTCAAAACGGTCGTATTGGCTTGACTGATGGTATCGGTGAGTATGGCTTCGTTTGTTCTGATACCCCCCAATAAGTCTGCCTCGTGTGTCCAACCTTTCTTAGAAGACTCTCCTCTGTAAGCTGAGTTTACGAGTAAATTCAATTCTGGTATGTCGGTTATTGTTACTTTTTCAATCATTGATTCGCGATTATGATGATGTAGTTTAGAAAAGGCTAAAATGGTCTGCTGTTGCGCTTCAAATTCAGTGCAAAAGCCAATAGAAAGCACAAATATTCGGAATAGTTCAAAAGTCCTACTTTCGTCAAAGTCTGTAGTATGTGCCGTTCTTATTCTTCGTTTTCCTCGTCAGTGTAGTTAAATTCAACTTTACTTTGCAATATAATTTCGTCAAGTATATTGTTTAAATAACCTTGTTTTACGGCCTCATTAAATCTTACGTTCAGCATTGGAATATTTATAACTTCTTCAATGCAAGCCATATATTTTTCAACGATTGCTTTTATTAAATATATTTTATCCGCATTGTCTTGAATTTTCTTTTTCAGAGGTTCAACTTCTTCGTCTGATTTGATTATGAAAGTTATCAGATATTTTTGGATTTTATCAATGTCAAGAAAGTATTTTTTGAAGTCCAAAGTTTCGGTTACTTGAAAAAATCTACCTAACGGTTTCATTACAAAATCTATACCTCCGTCATTTGCGTTGGTTCGTCCTGTTTTGTATAGTTTTAAATTTTCTGTATTAAGTTTATCCATTTCATAACCCCAAATAATTGTTTGGTCG
>JAYVJH010000231.1:0-5568 GCA_043769455.1 Runella sp.
TCTCAAAAACTTGATATAATCGTCAGACAATGGTTGAATATTTCGTTCGTTTAAGTCTTTTTTATAATCGGCTGTCATGTTTTCTATCCACGGGCTTTTATTCATGCTGCTTACGCTATACGGTGGGTTTCCCATGACAACCATTACAGGGGCATCTCGCTTTATATGGTTGGCTTCATTGGCTTCTTGGCTCAGCCAATTTGCAAAAAGTGTACCAGTATCAGGGTGGCTTTCTTCGAGGCTATTGGTCAAATAAACCCGTAACCTTTGGTTGGTTGTTGGTTTGTAGCCTGTTTCTTTGAGTAGCAAATCTAACTGTAAATGAGCCATGGCGTAACTTGCCATCAGTAATTCAAAACCATTGAGGCGTGGCAATAAGTGCGTTTCTACATAACGACTCCAAATACCTTGCTGTCCTTCAAATTTTTTATGAATATGTTTTACTACTTCGGCCAAAAAAGTACCTGTACCTGTGGCCGGGTCTAATATTTGCACTCGGTGAAGCCCCCCACGGGTATTAGTTCCCCCTCTGGGGGTTAGGGGGCTGCTGTCGGCCAGTCCTTGTGGTAGGCCAAATTCGGTTTTTAGAATATCATCAACGGCACGCACTATAAAGTTTACAACTGGTGCAGGTGTGTACCAAACGCCTCGGGCTTTGCGTAATTTTGGGTCGTACTCGCTCAAAAAAGTTTCATAAAAATGGATAATTGGGTCTTCCATTTGAGACGCAAAGCCTTGCGTCTGTACTCTATATTTGTTTTTTAAAATCTCTTCTACATTGCACGCCAAAAATATTTCTACCAAACTATCCACCACCCATTTTATGCGGTCGTCAATATCTGGCCCGGCAATGTAGCCAAACAGTTTGCGAAGGAATGGATTTGATTTGGGGATTAGTTCAGCCGCTTCTTGTCGGCTAAAAGTTGGCAAAGTTGCATCGTGCAGTCGGGCTGCAAACATTCCATAGGCAATGGTTTGGGCATATACATCGGCAAAGCCTTTTGCAGTAATGTCGTGAATGAGAATATTTTTGAAAGCCAACATCTGGTCTTTCAGGGTCGAGTCTTCTTGGTTTGTTTCGTCTGTGGTCAAAGCCTTTTCAATAATATCACTCAGCAGGCGGGCTTTTCCCGCCATCATTTCTGCCAATTTTTTGGGGCTTTTTATGGTTTGTCCTACATGGCTACAAAAGTCTTTTATCAGATTTTCAAAAGTTGCAAAATTTTGAGGTAATGGCCTCACCCCCAGCCCATCTCCAGAAGTGAGGGGAGCAAGTTCTGCAATTTTTATACTGGTTACAAATTGTCCATCTCTATAAAGGTGAAAGTCTATATAGTCGGTAAAAAACAAATTGTTTAGCGATGCTTTGTAGCGGTCAAACTGTTCTTTGTTTCCTGTTTTCTTTAAGCCAGATAGGTCTTTGTCGCCAATGTCTTTGGCTTCAATAAAGCCTATGGGTATTTCGCCTTTTGTTAGTATGTAGTCAGGTGCGCCGCAAGACTGTCTTTTGGGTTCGTTGGTGGCTCGTATGTCGGGTACTAAACTTTCGATTAACTGTTCTAATGCACCACGAAAAGTATGTTCGGTGGCATTACCGAGTTTATATCGTTGGTTTAGGTTGTCAATGTATTGCTGTGTGGTCATTGTACTTCTTTTGTTCCATCATCAACCGTAATAATATACGCTTTGCCGCCCTCACGCTCAATGGCTTCGGCTACGGCTTGGGCGTTGTCTGGTGCGTAGGCATACATACAGCCACCACCGCCCGAGCCGTTTATTTTAGCCCCTAACGCCCCCACAGCAAGCGAGGCTTCTATCATACGGTCGATTTTGGAGGTTGATGTTTTTTTATAATCTCGCAAATTTTGGTGATGCTCGTATAGTAACCGCCCAAAGGCTTCGTTATCAACATTTTTTTGTGATAAAATAATCTTGCCTGCTCTCAAAATATCTCTATCGCTCACATTGGCATTGAATAGCCCCCATTCGTCAGCCGTCAAAATGGCTTTATAGTCAGGTGATTTTTTGGCTTCGGTTGTAAAAATCGAAAACGTAGGGTCATATTGCTTGACTTTTTCAATAATAGCTTCCATGCCATAGCGGCAACGTGCCAAAATACCCAACGTATCTTTGGCTTGTTGCGAGTCGCCCAATACAAACGTACCGAGATTGGGTTGCAAGGCTTCTACATGAATTTTGGGGACAGATTCTAAATAAATTACGTTGCCGATAGCTGTCGAATATTGGTCCATCATACCGCCAGGCTCGCCAAACTCCAGCACTTCGGCTTCGTAGGCAATCTCGCCCAATGTCTTGGTGGACAGTTCGGCTGGGTTGTCGGCCATTCGAGCCAAAAAATTAGCCCAACTTACATTCAAAGCCGAAGAACTCGACGTACCCGAATTGATAGGAATATTGCCCTGTACCTCGCAGTCAAAACCAACACTAAACTCAAAACCACGCTTTTTGAGTACATTGATAACACTCCTAAAATAGTCTCGTTCACGTTTGTATGGAAAAACATCGGTCAAACTAAACTGCTCTACACGGCCAATGTCTGGCATATCAATCACAATCAAGTCGTCAGTTCGTTTTGAACCACTGATTTCAATGCGGCGAGAAATGGCGGCAGCTATGACGGGTAAACCCAAATAATCTTGATGTTCGCCAAAAAAACAGATTCGGCCTGCGGTACTTATTTTCATATTTTTCGTTTAGTGTCCATAAAAAACGCCAATCCAATCAACATCAACCAAACAATAGAAGCATAGTTATCTATTTTTTGACCCACCACAACAGAATCGGGCTGAAACTTAAACTCGATTTTATGGCTTCCTGCTGGTACGTTCATAGCTCTAAGTACATAATTAGCTCTAAAATGCGGGGCTTCTACACCATCAATATACGCTTTCCAGTCTATGCCACCACGGTAATATATTTCTGAAAAAACAGCAATTTGTGGTGTTTTGGTGTTGGACTGGTATATCAAATTGTTAGGTTTGTATTCTATCAATTTGATTTTGTTTGCGCTATCAATCACCATTTTTGTAGCCTTGATTTGCTCTGCAAAACGAACATCTACAAAAGCCACTTGCCGAGGGTCAAATTTATCTAAGGCTTTTATTTCTTCGTCTGCATTTTTTACCATCTTGACCTCCGCCACAAACCACGCATTGCCCAAGGCATCGGCATTGCGCTGGGCAACAGGCTGATTTTTGTCGTCGGCAGTTATAAAATACTTGGTGTTGAGCATATTATAAACGGCCATGTTATTTTTGGCCATTTGGTTTTCAAACAATTCTTGATAACGGCGCAACTTAGCGGCATGGTAGCCTCCCAACGATTTATGAAAATACGAAGCGGTAGCATCAGAAAGTGGACTTGTCGTTACGTCAATCACTCTATAATTAGGGTCTTTGTCTTCCATAATTTGCAAGTTAGCGGCAGTTGGCTGGAAGAGTTCGTCAGTCGAATAGTACTTTGGTTTAAAGGCTGCATCGTTCAAATAACGCTTATCCACCGACCACAAATCTACCAAAACCAGCAAGGCCAAAATACCCATGACGATATTACTATTTTTGATTTTTTGAGCCACAAAAGCCCAAATCAGCACGGCAGCAGCCAATATAAAAAACAACGACCGCAGGGCATCTGAGCGTAGCAGCGAGCCACGGTCGTCAATCAATGAGTTATATAAATCGTTGGCCGCTAGTTTATTGTTGCCAAATGCCTGAGTAAGTTGCTCAATAAGCGCAGGGTCGTTGTCGCTACGCAAACCTACAATCGACGGCACAAGTGCCAATATCAAAGTAAGCCCACCGACAATACCCAAACTAATAAAAAACGGTTGCTTGAAAGTAGCCCAGTCGGGTTTTTCAAGTATTTTTTTCAATGCCAATCCTCCCACAATCACCATGCTAAGTTGCAGCAGCGACATTATCATACTGACCGACCTAAATTTATTGAACATCGGCAAGTAGTCAAAAAGTAGGTTATTGATTGGCCCCATGTTTTTACCCCAACAAATAATAAGGCAAAGCAGAGCCGTGATGGCAAATGGAATTTTGTAGCGATTGTCGCCAATAAAAAGCCCGAGTATAAACAAAAAACAGACAATAGCACCTGCATAAACCGACCCTTGAACAAACATCTGGTCGCCCCAATAAGTGGGCAAATTTTGGGCAAACCCAAGTGCTTGGTCGGCAGGGACGTTGTAGCGCACAATGGCTTTGTAGGCTTCTGACTTCTCTGTCAATAAACCACCACCCGATGCCCCACCCGAAAAATTAGGAATGAGCAAAGTCAGTGATTCTAATTTGCCATAACTCCACTCAAAGGCATAGCCACGGTCGAGGCCATCGGCAGGGGCTTCTTTTTTACCCAAAGTCAGTTCAGACTTGCCTCTGATGGTTTCTTTTTGGTACTCGTAAGTACTCCACATTCTCGAACTGATGGTAGCGACTGCCAAGCCACCCATCACAACAGCCAGCACACTCGCCAGCGCAAACGAGCCAATGGTTTTGGTTTTGATGGCTCTGACAAATTCAAAAACGGCAAAAATAATCAGTAGCAAGCCTGTGTAGTAGGTTATCTGAAAGTGGCTGGTATTAAAATCAAGACCTAAGCCAATACTAAACAACGCCGCACCGAGCCACGGGCGATTTTTGTAGGCCAGCACCATACCCGCAATCATCAATGGAGCAAAGCCCAGCGCATAGACTTTGGATATATGGCCGGCTTCGATGATGACGATATTGTACGAAAAAAAAGCATACGCAATAGCCCCCAACAAACTCACCCACAGGCCACAGTCTAAGACCAACAGCAAAATGTAGGCCGCAATGAGGTAATAAAAAATCATGTTGGGCAAGCCGCCCAAAAAGTGGTTGAGGTAGTCGGTAACAACAGGCAACACGCCACGGGTATAGCCGCCATGAACCAAATAAGTAGGCATACCGCCAAACATTCCATTTGTCCAGCCAGTCCATTCGCCCGTTTCTTGTTGAAATAGTGCGGCCTCATGGCCGCCAGCCGCTGCTCGTACAGGGTCGCCTTGGGTCAATATTTTGCCCTTCAAGACAGGACTCATGTAGGCCACCGAAAGCGCAACAAAGCCCAAAACGACAAGCAAATGGGGTAATAGTTTTTTGAAATTGATTGATTTTTTCATTTTTAAAATGTTACTGTGTAATGTTTGGGTTAGATGATTTCAACTCCTGTTCGCTTTATTTCAGTAATAAACGGGTCGCCTGTCAAATAAGAACTGGTTGGATAAAGATGTGGCTCGATAAGCCTATATTTTTTATTGACTCGGGCTATCAAGCCCAAATTAGTCCATTTGCTTGGTCCAAATTGGTCAGAAACTAAGAGTACATCTATGTCCGAATTTTCGTTTGCGTTGTCTTGTGCCGTTGAGCCAAACAATATTACTTTTTCAAAAATAATATTGTTTTCTTTACAACTTTCAATAAAACTCTCGACGGTTTTTATGGCAATTGTTCGAGTAAGCATCTGGTTATTATTTTAACTTTTGAGATGATTTTTTATTCCGTGGTCTGTGTCTTCACA